>JAHFAF010000198.1:1153-7967 GCA_023250715.1 Pseudobdellovibrionaceae bacterium
AGTCCTGCTTTAGCTCGCCGTTAAACCAGTTGACACTCAAGTTTCTGGCTCTCACGTCTCTCGCCTGATACTTCACTTTCGTCACCGGGAGTGCATAGCGCTGGTAATTAATCCCTTCATCCTCAAAGAAAAGTGCATCTCCCCCACCAGCTTCTGCCATGAGGCGCGTGGTCTCTTTACCCTCGATCCCTTCGGGCATGTTACAAAGACCGCTGCAGTAGAAGCCGGTGTTGAGAGTGAGGCTCTGCACGAGCTGCGAGTTCAGACCCAACGTTTTCAATCTTGTGATTTGCGCAATCACTTCCGAAACGGGAATGGGGTCCAGTCCTCGGGTGGGCTTTCCGTCAGTCACAAAAATAATGACGTAGTTTCCTTTTTTAGGATCTTGGTTCTGCGATGACTGCGTGATGTCGTTATTAATTAAGGTGTAGGCCGTATCGAGTGCGGCCGGCATATCAGTCGCGCCAACATCGGACAGAGTATCAATTTGGTTTTGAACGACGCCCTTAAATTGATCGAGATTGTTGGTGAACGGAGAGACCAGGCGAGCCGGAGCGCTGCTGAAGGTAATGAGACTGAAGAAAATATTCTCCCGATCTTCCTCACTGTAGGTGGTAAAGCTATCCACAAATTGCTTAAGGGTCCGAAATCGAAAGTTTCCATTGGGATCTGTTCCCGGAAGCTGAACATAGGCCGGCGGCGGGCCGAAGCTTCTTAGATTGCTGCCCGAAGTATCCACGATCATCACGATCTTCAGCGTGCCCGATACGCGACGGGCTTTACGGGTAAGAAACCGTGCTTCTAGAGTAGCAAGCTCTACAGGTGTGTTCTGGATTTCAACTGCGAGCCGCTCGAGACGTTTCAACGGATCGCTTTTATTGCAGCCGAGCAATGAAATTAAAACTGACGCACCAAGAAGGAATTGACTGAAAGTGAAGGCTCTCACTTTTTTTCCTCCTCTTCGAAAGTGAAGGGGATGACCGTATCTTCTTTAGGCTGCGTATTAATGAGAAGCGAGCGAGATTCGAGGACTTCCTTTCCATCCGCATCCTGTTCAATGAAGTAAAAGCGGACTACATTTCCACCCTGTAAGTTCATCACAGAAATATTAGAGATTAGGAATTGGTAGCAGCCACCTTCGTGTGCCGCCATTTTGTACTGAAAGGCCAATTGCTTCATGGCCTCGGTCGCAGTCTCACGCAACGGCAAGTTCATCTTGATTTTGTCGATATTGGAGATTCCGTCGTTGGCTGGGCTGAGAAGGGCATCCGCGGCGTCCAAAGCGTCCGCGCCGAACCGCACCTCGAGACCATCCGGAATTTCATCCCCATCGGTATCGAAGTCCAGCTGTTTTGTTCCGAGGAGATTTTCATCCGCATCCCATAGCCCGTCAAAGTCCGAATCCAAACCCGTGTTCAGACTCTGCGGCAGGTGGCTTTGCGCGGCGGGCTCGAGTCCCATCACGGACACGAAAAGATCGGAGTACCCGTCTTGATTGCTGTCGATGCTATAGGGAGAAAGGCCAAGCTCAGAAGACTCTTTAATATCCACGATGCCATCCGCATCGGAATCTGCCTTTAGTTCGCCGTGACTAATTTGATAGGAAGCATTGATTACAAAAAGATCCTTATATTGGCGAGTGGGACAGTACGTATCCACTTTCACAGAGATTTTTTTGGTGTTCTCGATAAGAGAGAATCTCTGCAAGGGGGCTAATTTCCCACCATCGCAAGCAGCAATGGCCGTCGAAATTACAGTCCAGAGTGCGAGATTTTTCTTTTCGACTAGATTCATATGTTTCGCGTTGTGCGTAAAGATGAGGATTCGAAGGTGAAGTACGTACGGCTCCTTTATAAAATGCAAAGCGGGGACCAGCCTAATCAGGCACAGATAGCCGGGGGGACAAACTCCGAGATGGCCTGTAACTATTTCAAAATAACTACTCATTTCAAATGCTTATGAATCAGACCCTGTGTGACGAGAGGCTCTAGACAGCACTAGATCGAGATCAAAGCGTGCCGCTTGAAAATGCGAAGGGGTATTTGACGACGACAACGCCGCCTTTGGGGGAAGGAAATTGAACGTGCGAGAGCTCGGAAGAAAGACAACTGTGGAGCGGATTACTGTTGATTTGAGAGCGAACGACTTTCACGGAAGATCCTCGGCCGGCGGAATCGATAGTCCACTCCATTAGGATAGTGCCCGCAAGAGATGCATCGGAAAGTAAGACTTTTTCATAGCAATATTGAAAACGGGCAAGACTCTTTTCTAAAGCCTTCTCAATATCGATCTCAGAGACTTCTCCCGATCCGGAAAGATCCAAACCGCCACCCATTCCAGCGCCTAACGCCACTCCACTAGGTGCTCCGCTCCCCAGCGACGAATCGGCGACTTTTCCTCTTACCTGACCAGACCCTGCCGTTCGGCCGTCGCCACCATAAGCGGCGTCTTCGTCGGCGGAGATGCGGCGAGCGCTTCTGGTTACGATACGCCGCCCCTCCGCCGAACCTTGATTAGAGAGGGAATTTAGGTAAGTTCCCTCGGTCTTCGTAATGTTAGATGATGTTACTGTTCCTCCTCTAAACTTTGCTTCCATTTTTTGATTGGCATCATCGGCAATCCGATCCGCTTCCATCGCGGCAGCCGGACGACTCGATGAACTAGAAAGAAAAGATAGACTCTGCGCAAGCTGCGCTTTGGTGCGGGCTGCCTCCTGCGCCGCCTGCTTTACCGCGATCTGTTCCGCCGATAACGAAGGTGCGGTTGCTTTAGCTACTGGCCTCGGCGCTACGTTGCGTTCGATTGGACGCGGAGCTGGAGCAGCGGGCCTCTCGGCAACGCGCAAGGGAGGGGCCGGCCGACTAACCACTTTCGGTGGAGGAGCCTTTACTGGGGCCGGTTTTGGAGAGGTAATCTTAGGAACAGCCGCTATTTTAGGAGCAGGCTTTGCCGGCTGAATTTTTTTCGCGATTTTAGCGGGCTGGGGTTTCGGTTCTATTTTTTTCGGCTTAGGCTTCGGCGGATCAGGCTTTTTCATCGCTATCTTCGGCTTTGGTTTTGGCGTCGGAACGGGAGTCGGAAGTGCTTGAACGATTTTCGGTGCCTTAAGCTCGATTCGAGTCACGATCTTTGGCTTGATCTCATTGGTAGGCATCGAAGGAGAAAAAATAAGTGCAAGCGTGAGAAGGAGCCCCGCCACCCCAGCATAAACGCCGAAGTTCGAGGCGTTCTCGGCCTTGTCTTTTTCGGCAGCTTCTTCCACTCTCTCGGCCAAGTAGGTGGCGTCGGGGATACACGCCACTCGCCACCAGTGTTTTTCCCAACGGAGCGTGCCGCTCTCCCACTCCCCCTGTTGGATGGCGTAGGGAACGCCGACAGGGAGATATTTCGGTTTGTGTCCAGAGACCTCAAAGGCCATTCCCGGCAATTGGGACGTGATCTCGTGAGCATCCCGCACTTTCTTGTGTGTAAAGGCAAGGCCACCCTCGACATGAATTCTAAAGAAGGAACCCACTTGGCGATAAGCGAGAAGATTATTCGCTACACCGCAAAAAAGCATTTCGGTAAAATCGTCGCGCCCCCATGATCCAAGAGAAGCAGTGGTTCTATCTGGCGCATAGACGGCCTTAGGTCGGATTAAGGGTCGGATTCGGATTCTGGTAGCCCGAGGGCCTTCGCTGTCCGGAATATTGATGAGTTGGCCATTAATCGCGTCGGAGGGAATACTGAATCGTCGGGGCTTAGAACTACCTTTATGAATTTCCTGAAGACGAATTCCCTTTTCGTTTTGAACCAGCCACCATCGGGACGGATATTGGATGGAAAGGGGATCTTTGGAGTTCCAGACCAGTTCCCTCGTCCTACGTCCCTGCTCTATCGAGACTATGTATTCAGCAGTCCGCATGTTCAGTCTTTTTGCACCACGACTAATTGGAGATCCACGTAACCGGTAAGCGCTGCGGAGGCGAGCACCCGCTGAATAGATTCATAGGGCGCCTTCTCATCCGCAATAAGGACCATGTGGGGATCTTTGTTATTTTCCGTATGCTTTTGACGTTGGGCTGACAAAGCTTGAGACAAGGTGTCCTTTCCGGCTGGGTCCACAGCGTCACCCGTAGGAAAGATGAAATTCTTTAAGGTTACTACGGGTTTCTCGTCGACTAAAAGCGAGTCCGCAGCGATCTCTATTTTCAGGGAGTCTTTAAGAATGACGGAAGTCTCCGCGACGGGCAGCCTCGTATTCTTCACCGGCGCTACAGTTGCGACGGAGGATGCATAGTTTTTGAGCAAGAACACCAAAAGGATAGTAAAAATATCCGCCATCGAGGTGATCTGAAGCTGCATGTCCGCGTTCAATCTTTTCTTTTTTCCAAAGAGTTTTTTCATCAGGTACCCGCCCCGAGGTAAACTTTGGGGACGTTCTTTTTTAGAGTTTCAATGATTCTGATCAGATCGTGGTACTGAACCCCTGGCTCCACTTGCAGAGTCGCTTCGGTGAGGGCCGGAAAATCGCGCTTGGCGCTCAAAACCCACGCCGTCATCGCCTTCATGTCCCATCCCTTTCCGGAGATGGGGCCGGCACTTTGACTTAAGTTCAAGCTTTTAGCGCCACCAGAGAGCTTGAGCCCCAAAACATTTCCCTTCTTGATTTCGATAAGCAAAGTGGGAAGTGCCTCGGCGGGAACCACTGCCTTCGCGTCTCCCGTTCCACTCGCGGCCACTCCAACTTCTAGAACCCCCAAGCTCAAGAAGGAGGCTGAAACCAACATGTAAGTAATCAGCACCGTGAAACAGTCGATAATTGGGGCTAGATTTAGATCGAAATCTTGTCCGCCATTGTCTCCGCCTGAGCTCATGCGACCTCCAGTCGCGCCTCATTCATGGGGCGGCCCGCATATTCGCCGTGAGAACGGGGTGATTCCGATGGAGCGGAATATTGTCGTTGTTTCAATAGATCGAGCGTTTGAATCGCCGCTCGTTCCATTTGTCCTGTGAGACGATTTGTCCTCGCAATGAGATAGCTATAGGCGATCATGCAGGGGATCGCGATTGCTAGTCCCAACATAGTTGCGTTCATGGCGGTAGAAATGCCGTTAGCGAGTAACGCGGCCCTTTCCTGAGCACTGGCACTTCCTACCGCCTCGAACGACTGAATGAGACCGAGAATCGTTCCCAGCAATCCCAACAACGTCGCTACGTTGGCTACGGTTGCCAAAAACGCAGTTCGGGCCTGAATCTTCTCGGTGAACTCACCTACTACGATTTGCAAACCATGCTCGATAATCGAGTCCGGCTGGTGCGCTCGAAGTAAACCTTCGCGTACCACCTGAACGGTCGGCTTATGACCACCGAAACGATCACAAAGGCCCATGGCTTCCTGTAAACGATCGGCCATGACGAGATATTTCACTCGCTCGAAAAACGCGTCGAATTGCGAGAATGGGTAGGTAATCATGAGCGCTTGCATTCGTTCGAGAACGATCGCAATCGCAAAGGCTCCTACTATCAGAAGGGGGGCAACGTGCCCCAAATTATTTTTTACGAAGATCAGAATACCTAACATACGAAGTACCTCTTCTCATCCAAGCGCAAGAAATCGTTTAGTCGGATCCCGGGTGTATGAATAGAAATGCGATTTGAGATATCGAAGGGTTCCAGAAGCGCTTAGATATCTTCCAGAAGTAAAAGCAAACTGCATACCGATCTTTCGCAAGGCTAGAACATCGTCACGGAGAGTTTTCGAAAGGCCCTCGCAACCTGATTCGAATGGGTGCGATCTTGGTTTTTTGAGGCATCTCCAGGCTTTGCCTTCAGAGGAAGGGAAAAGACAGTGTAAAGGGAATTGGATGTTACGGGGTCTGGTCTATAAACATATGATATTTATCATTAATTTAATAAACCCAGATCGGTTTGCTATAATAGCCAAATGTGGAACCAACATCAGATCGAGACGGCCAAGAACGCCATCCGTGTCGAGCTAGGCCAGCAGTCTGATCCCAATAATCCGCAGCGGGCTCTTTGGTATGCTCTCGAAAAAATCCAAGCGACGGAAGAAGAGATTTCGCCACAAGCGCAATTGGAGCGCTACATCTATGTAGTCTCGGCCCTGGTTCATCATGCACATTTCGGCGGCCTTAAGCCCAAACAGATTGAAAAGTTGATAGGCCTTGCGGAAGCAATTCTCGCTCTGCAAGGAATTCGTCCGAACTCCTCTAAACTTGGGTTTTTATATGGAGAGCTCTATCTGGCCGTGAGCCAGATTCAGACTCAGCAGGGACAACACTGGGACTCCATTTGGGGCCAACAACTTTCTTTTTATCTTTCTCAACGTGCCCCCACTGGAGGAAAAGGTTTTCAAGCACTAACTCTAGCGATTCGAGCTTTGCGGCTCGGACACGCCGAGCTTGCTCTAAAGCAACTTGCTGTAGCTGAAAAGCTTGGCCTTGTGATGAATTACCAGGCTCGGGCGGAGCTCGAGCGGCTAAAAGCCCTGCGCCTTAGCGGGTCTCTTAAGGCAGCGGACTCGCGATCAAGAAAGGCAAAGCAGGAATTACACGCCAGTGCCGCCGAAATACACGAATTGGATTGGGAAGATATCTGTAGAACGGTTACGCGAACTCAAGATGTTACCGGGCTTTTGCAGGCAGTGCAAAAGAAGGATTCCCCCCACCATCGGGCTACCTATCTGTGCGAGGCATTTCTGTGGACCAGAATTGTAAAGAGCCGCGAGTGTTTGAAGCGCTTCCCCACGGCACGCAGCCTTGCAAGAGATCCCCACATTAGCGTGAAGGGATCACAATTGTATCCATGGGTC
>JAHFAF010000199.1 GCA_023250715.1 Pseudobdellovibrionaceae bacterium
TTTTCAATCGCGCGGGGCCTCGAGTCCTTTCAGGTAAGATTTGGAGATCTTCCGAAACATCAAAAAAGAGCTGAATGAGATCCACCGAGGCCAGGCCCAGTTGGCTCCAGTTTTCCCAATCGATGATTCTAAATTCTCCATTTTCGGTTATTAGGATGTTACTGATGCAAAGATCTCCATGTGAAAGGCCTCCCCCCTGCCGCTCTTGATACTGCCGCACATACCCCGATTCGAGCCCTTTCAATATCTTTTTCTGGGAGCACCCTGAGGCGATTAAGCTATGCTTGAGGTCTGGCAGCGGGATCCGCTCCTCAACCGAAGCGGGCAGTTCTAACGCGCGAAAATTCTGGGCCCAATCCCCATAATAGGTGCACAGGTTGGCGAAATTGGAACAAAACGTATCGATATCGAAATGCGGAGGTAGCAAGTTCTGGCCGATAGAATATCCGGTTGTGTACTTGTACCCGAAGCCCTCTTCTTTCAAGGGGACGGGCCACAGACCACCCGGATTTTCTGAAGCAGACTGAAAGGCCCTCAGTAATGCCATTTCCGAAGATAACCTTTCTTGCATGGCCGAATTCAACGCAAACTTTTCCACTCGTTTTGGCAAGGTTCCTTCGAATTCGATCAGAAGTATTTTTTCTCTTCGACACAATTGAATCAAACTCTTGCGTTGCGACCATAGGATTCGTCTCTTGTCGCTTCCTTTGCGTGCGACGATGAGTGCCTCGTCCTCGAAGTTGCTGCGAAAATAGCGTAGATTTGAAAGGTAGCTGCGCAGAAGTCCAAAATAGGTAATCGAAGGTTCCACTATCTCGGAGAGAGAGGCGCGCAAGACGTGGTCGCCAAGCGGATAAAGGGCTCGGCGCAAACGCCTGTCAGAAATACAACCGTAAATCTCCGCCGTGTGGAATCCATAAGCGGCAAGAGAAGCCGCCTGTTCGCGAAAATGGGGGGGGCGATTCTTAAGAGTCTTCCATCGGGCGAAGGCTTGAATTCCTTTGTGGGTCATCCAACCACGCAGTCCGCGCGTTTCAATCCCCACGCAAAAATAACCTCCTGGCTTCACTAAATTCGCAATAGCTTCTAGCTCAATAAAAAAATGGTGTAGAGGAGCCCCTAATACGACCAGATCAAACGTTTCCGTTCCTTTCGGAATTTCGCTCCGAACAGTCACCTCTGCTGGAGAAGAAATGAGTGCTGCGAGTTTATTTGAGTCTCCCCCTACAACGAGTACGGACCGAATTTCCATCCAGGGCAGTCCGTGCAAAATTCCTGGGCTTGAGCCATTCCCCAGAAACGATGGGGGGAATGGCGATTGAGAATGGATCAAAATCATGAGGTGTTTGAATTATAACGGATATAGATTCCGTCTGCTCCGTAACGCGCTGTGAAGCTGGTGAGCGGGGAGGACGAGGAGTGGGCTTTTGCGAATAAAGAGCTTGAAAACGCTGGTTGGACTTCCTAGACTCAATCCTTACTACCATGAATGACAAAGAAAAAATTTTAGTCAATCCCATCGCTTTGCAAAATTGTACGGTGAAGTGGAAGGAAGCGACGGCCCGGGTTCTCGATATTTCTTTTGTTCGAGTGGTTCTTCATCCGAGCGAAGGGTGGGATGCGATTCCGGAAGGGGAGTCCCTCGCGTTGGATTTTCAGCTCGATCGGAACGCGTTTCCCGCTACGGCGACATTAAAGACGAGAGGCGAGGGTTGGATTCGCCTTGCCTTCGATCGAATTGTCCCGAGCTCCCGTTCCCAGCTCCGATCATTTCTCTCCCCCAAAAAGGTGGGCGAGTCGATCTATGAGGACTGGCGAAATGAGCAGGTTCGGCATTATCACGGGTTGAATGAAAGTGAACTTTGGTTCGAGCCCAATGGGGCGGTACTGTTCACGTATCTTGATCAGGTGGATTTCGATTCCCAGTTTCTGATTCGCTTAGTGAATCTGCAGAGCCCTCTTCACGTTGGGAAAATTTCTCGTAAGAATTACATCGAGCTCAGTAATATAGATGGTGAACTCCCCCTCACTCCGCTCACGGATCGCGAGATCTATGCGAAGCTCGGAGAATGTCGGGACATTGTCACTAATTTTAGGCCGAACGGGCAGGTCGAGTATAACTTGAAGCAACGTTTATTGAAGGTAATCAGTGATTGCTTGTACTCGACTAGTTATAAGGTCGATTTGAGCCCCCCGCGTCCACCTCGAATTACATCTATGCCGATGGAGAGTTGAATTCTTGGATTTAGAAGCCGCAGAGCGGTTGAGAAGAATTCGAAAATCTTGTCTCCATCTTTCGCATCGAACTCAATCGGGACATCTGGGATCTTGCCTTTCCCTGATAGAAATTGTGGACTCGGTTCTGGAGGTCTCCAACTTAAGGCCCCATACGGCGGTCTCTCCCACGCGCGATCGCGTGATTCTTTCAAAGGGACACGGCGCGATGGCTTACTATGCCGCATTGAAAGAGTGGGGAATGTTGAGTGAGGAATCTTTTCGCGGGTACGGCGAGGAGGGTGCCGCGCTTTGGGGGCACGTCTCCAAATCGAATTGCGCGCCGGCGATAGACTACAGCACAGGGTCCTTGGGCCATGGGCTAGCTCTGTCTGCGGGACATGCCCTGGGCTATCGTCTTCAAGGGAATCAAAGTCGCATTTTTTGTATCCTTTCCGACGGTGAGTGTAATGAGGGGAGTACCTGGGAGGCGGCCCTTTTCGTTGGGCACCATCGTTTGAAAAATCTCACGGTGCTTATCGATGCAAATGGACTGCAGGGACTAGACGAGTGTTCTCGCGTAATCGACCTTGAGCCATTTGCTGAAAAGTGGAGATCCTTTCGATTCGAAGTCCGGGATCTGGACGGGCACAATTGGAAAGACTTGGTTAAGGCACTAAGAACACCAAGCGATGGCCCACGGGTTCTGATTTGTCGAACAGTGAAGGGGAGAGGGATCCCCGGAATGGAAAATAGAGTTGCCTCTCATTATTTATCCGCACGTGTGGAAGATTTGGAGAGAGGGTGAGGGCTCGTTTGGTTCAGTGGGTTGAGTCGGCGGCGTCCAGAGATTCTAAGATTGTATTTCTCACGGGGGACTTGGGGTACAGAATTCTAGAGCCCCTTCAAACCACTTTAGGCGGTCGATTTCTTAACCTCGGCGTTGCCGAGGCAAATCTCATTTCGGTTGCTGCGGGCCTGGGATCGAGCGGCATGAAGCCATTTCTCTATTCCGCTTGTCCTTTTGTTACCTTGCGGTGTCTCGAACAAATTCGAAACGATTTGGCGTTTCAGAAAATTTCCGCCCGCATCGTTGGGACGGGGGCGGGGTTCACCTATGGCGCTCAGGGGCCTTCTCACCATGCCTTGGAAGACATGCAGGTTGTTTCCGCTATCCCGCGCGTGCGAATCGTGAACCCCGGAAATGCCGAGGAGCTCGAGTATTCTCTCAATCGTCTTGAGGAGGTAGAGGAGGTTGTCTATTTTCGATTGGGAAAGGATAGAGGCGCTCGAATAGAGAGGGTAAAGCTCGGCCCCGCCTATCGGATAACCGAGGGGAAAGACGTAAACCTTATCGTAAGTGGCCACGTCCTGGGAGAGGCTGTTGAGGCTTGCCAGATTCTGCGAGAGAAGAATGTTCTCGTGAACTTGATCTCTTGTCCTTGGGTGCACCCTTTCCCGAATGAAGTGGTTAGTTCTCTATTGGTGCCGGCGCCTGTCGTAAGCCTTGTCGAAGCGTATCCGGGGAATCCTCTCGAGAATAGCATGATGCGAATACTTTTGGAGAAGCCGTCTCATCAAGGCTTTCTAGCTCTTCATGTGCAGCCCCAATTTGCCCCTCTTGCTGGCAGTTGCGATTATCTGCGCCGCCAAGCGGGGATCGATTCTGTGTCTATCGCAGGACGGATCGAAAAATTCCTATTCAGCTGACCAAATTTTTTTCATTGGAACCTATTTCCGTCGCAGTTGTGCGGGAAAACTAGCATTTCCGAGCCTTCCGTTCCCGTATTCCCCCTAGTCTTGGACCTAGACTAGGAGTCATCGCGCCAACAGTGCAAGGCTACAAAAATCGGCAATGGAATTGCATTTTAAAACCTCGGGAACCCTAGGTTCCCGAAAAAACGCTAGAGGATCACGTTGATGGATAAGCGGATGCGATACGTTGGCGGCTGGGCTTCGACTCTAATTTTTTTGACTATGGTTTCGACAGCATTGGGAGACACAACTACGGTGAAACCGAATCACGAGCCGGGAACGGCAGAGCAAGCTAAAGATACGGCTACGACGCAGACTGCGGCCGGGGTCATCCCTACGGCTGCTTCCGACGCCAAAAAGGCCGAAGACACGAATAAGGTTCGCCTCTTTCAGGTAAAGGCCCTATTGGGGGCTGCCATCGCCAAAAAACCCGATCCGGAAAAAACAAAGGTTTTGGCCGAGCTATCTACTCCGCCCAAGGATGCGGCCGATGCGGCCCAGAAGCAAAAGTTAGCCAAGGATTTGATTCAAACGGTGGCGAAGGAACGCTTGAATGACGAGGAAAAGAAGCAGCTCACTGATTCCCTGGAGACGTTAGCGGGAACCGGTCCGGCCACGGCGGAAGAACTAAGAACAGCGGCAAAAGATTTAACGGATGGAAATAAGCAAGGGGACCCGGCTCTTGCGGCGGCAAAGCCCGCCTTGACTGCTCAAAACGGAGGGGCGACGACCGATCCCAATAAAGTGGCAGCGAAGGCCGACGCCAAGGTGGCCGACCCGGCGGCAGATGCGAAGAATGATTTCGCGAAAAGAATTGCCGATCTGGAAGCGAAGAATGCGGATGTGAATAAGAAGATTCAAGGCCTTGCCGGAAATAATAATGATAAGGGGGCGAATACCCCAAACAATGCGGATTTGGCAAAGGCTTTAGCGGATCAAGGTAAGCAGGATCAGAATCAAAACCAGGGAAATCAAGGCAGTGGTTCTCCTAGCGGGGGAACTCCCAGTGGAGACTCGCAAAATCCTTCCGCAAAACAAGACCACAACGACACGCAGACTGCGAAGAATCAAGGGAACGATACGAAAAAGGATCAAGGCCCGCTTTTCTCGAACAACAGCGGAAACAATAGCAGCGGTAAGGACGATAAAAGTAAAGACGACGAAAAGAAGAGCACCGCGGAGCCTCTCTTCGACATGGCGAAGCTGAAAGAGAATGCGACGAAGAAGGACGAGAAGAAGGCGGCCGATACCAAGGCCGACAAAAAGGGTCTCGACAATTTAGATGCTTCCAATTTTGGTAACGCGCCCTCGGTCAATCCGGCGTCGCGGTCGGATGTTCCTCCGGGCAATAGTCAATTAGGGCAAACCATTTCCAATCCCGGCGGCGGTGGCTTCGATGCTTCGCAGTTTGGTGGAGGCGGCGGCGGTGAAGCGGCCGGCCCCTTCGGGGATGGACGTATCGCCAGCGGGGCTGGTGCGAGTGCCGGTGGCGGAGGCGGCGGTGGGGGCGGGGAGTTCCCCCAAGGCGTCGGATACGATTCCAGTAATCCGGGCGGAGCCCCCATGAAATACAACTACACGAAGGGGCAAGATGTTTATAAGGCTGGAGGAGAGGGCTCCGGTGGCGGGGGAAATAGCGGGGATGGCGAAGTGGATGGGGGCAATGAACGGCCGGAAACTCCCACGGTGGCCTCGGCGATGAGTTATGCAAAGAAATTAGCCGAAGTCTCGAGTCAGATTTTGTACGCGCCGACGAAAAATTCGAACGATATATCGGCTCGGCCCGGACCTTTTGGATTTACAAAAATAGCGCGAACCTTTTTAGGGACGCGTTTAGTTAAAGGGCTTTCCGCTCGACAGAGTAGGGAAGCGGCAGCAACGGATAATCAAGTGACTTTGCGGTAGCGATTACCGCGGATCACGTTGGGTATTATTGGGATAGACAACTTGAGGATAGCAACATGGGTAACACATCACGTATCTTGGCCATCGTAATCACCATGATGGGGCTTTGGTCTCTCGCCGTGAAAGCGGATGAGAACGTCGACTACTCGGATTTTTTCTCTAACCCCACCCCCCCTCCTGGCCCTGTAAATACGGATGGCTCGGGAAATATCGATCTTGGGGGAGGAAGTGGGCTTGCGAATAGTATCGCCTCTCCCGTCTTAAAGAGTACCGACCCCACCACGGTGAATTATTCCGATCAGCAAGCGGCGGACAATAGCCGCAAAAATGCGCTCCAGACGGCGGGGAGTAGTTCAGGCACCGGGCAGGCCGTTCACGCCGCGGTCGGAGGCACTATGATTGGAATTGGAACTCCCATGACGATGTCCATCGATCCGGTAGTAAAGGCCGCGGGATACGATCTTGTGGCGAAAGGAATTACGGAGCTCGCTCAATCGGGAGCGGATTCCGGAACAAAGGATAAGAACAACGATCGCAGGGATGCCCTTACCCAAAAGGCGAACGAAGAGGGAAAGAACGCGAGCGGAAACGATATTCAAAAGGCGGTTACGTCCAACGCGGATCTCAATAAATTTTTGAATGAAAAGGGCGTAGATCCGCAAGACTTTGCAAATAAGGTGGCTAGCGGCGAATTGCAGGACCCGGCCAGTATCGCGAAAGCGTTGGGAGACAATACCGAATTCAGCGCGGATGATTTGGCAAAAGCGGCCGACATATCGAATAGTCAAATGAACGATATTTTTTCTCAAGGAAATACGCCGGATGGAACTAGGGAGAAGATTGGCTATGACGAAACCAATGCCGTGACCCTTGCGGATGGCACGATCCGGGGTGGATCGGGCTCAAAACCAGATGGCAGCGCCGAAAAGAAAGCCTTCGAGCAGGGGAAATTGGGCGTTTACGTTTCAGCAGAAGGATTTGCGCCAAATCACACGCAACCTGGCAGCGATGGGAACAAGAATGCTCGGCCTGGTTTTGATGCGAAAGGCCTCTTAGCTGAAATATTCGGAGCCGATGGGCAGATTAAGCCAGATGCCGCTCAAAAGGCGATGGAGCTTTTGGGAATCCGAAAGCTCAAGAACGGCCGAAATATTTTTCAGGAAGCCGGCTACCATTATCGCGGGTGGGGTAAGTGGCGCCGTAACCGGAAAGTAGCGACTGTCGTCTCTCGACGATAATCTCACTGCCGCTCTTCTCTCCAAACTGCAAGGATAAGTTAGAAGACTTTGCAACTTTGGAGAGACAACATGAGATGTTTTCTAATATTGGCTCTAGCCTTGGTCGGCTGTGGTCAAGAAGAGATTCCGAAAGCTAAACCGAAGCAACAAACGATTCAGCAGCTAGGCGACGTCCCCCATATCACTCCCGTCCCGGGTTGTATGCCGACCAGCCCCGTTTCGGAGTATGTGGAGGCGACCCTTCCCAGGGCCTTCTTGGCCTACCAGTGCCAGGAACTACGAATCACCTACGAATTTCAAGACGCGGATGTTTCCTGCCCGAACGGCACGGTCGGCCACACTATGGCCGTTCCCAAAAACTCACCAAAAGATTTTCGATTTACACTAAAGACAAACCGTTCGTCGGTCCTATTCTTTGCGGACCCTTATTGCCGATTTCCAATCAAGAATATTACTCTCTACGCCGGATTCGCGTGGCTGGACGTCTACGTCGCGGAATTGAACGCAGATTACAGCAACTACCAAGCCGTAAAATTCGATGTGATCGATCAGGAGGGCAAAGCGGCAAAATCCCTAGAAGAAGCCCGCCGCATCTACCGCAACGCCTCGAAAGAGTACGAAGACTACATTGCGCCTAAGCCTCTATAAGGCGCTTTTATCTCTCGAGTGCCCCCTTCATCACCCGGTATTTACCCAACCTAACCTCCTCCAGAAATTCAAGCTATTCTGTGATTTTTGGGCGATTTGGTCGCCCTAATTCCCCAGCGATTTTGTCGCCCTGGTAGTAACTCATCGGTTTTTCAGCCCGCCTTCCTCAGTAGCGGTGCACATTGGCTTAACTCGA
>JAHFAF010000200.1 GCA_023250715.1 Pseudobdellovibrionaceae bacterium
AACTTAAAAAAATGGGTGAATGGGAAAATACCATCGTCATTTTAGCATCCGACAACGGGTACAATCTCGGCGCCCACCGCTTGCTTCACAAAATGGTTCCCTACGAGGAATCTGCGAGAGTGCCTTTAGTGATCGCGGGCCCCGGAATCCCTCACGGAAGTTGCGGGAGGCCAGTACTTCAAACGGATCTCGCCCCATCCTTTATCGATTGGGCGGGCGCTAAACTTCCCACAGTCATGGACGGGCTCTCCGTATCGAGCCTCCTCGCCGGAAACACGGCGGCGTGGCCCCATCAAGACGTTCTTCTTCGTTATATCGGTGGCTACGGAGGCGGTACCTCGGGAATATCGATGGAGTTGCCAGATGATTTCGACGCCGCAACCGTAGGACCAGGATTCCTCCTAGACATTCCCACATACCGAGCACTGAGAACGGAGGAATATACTTATGTTGAATGGTATGACGACAAAGATGAAATAGAACACGAGTATGAGCTCTACGATCGGTCGAAGGATCCCTACCAGATTGATAACCTCTACGCCGACCCTAAGTACCTTGAGAAGAACAAGAAGCTGATCCGCAACCTTAAGAACCGTTTAAACGATCTCTATGTTTGCCAGGGGCAAGATTGTTATTGAGCCCAGCGTATTAGGGTAGCCGACAGCTTCGCTGTAAATCCTCAATCAAGGGCTTAGCTCCCTCAAATCCCGCCATTTCAAGATCCGCTGGCAGCGGAATCTCGGTGTCCCAATCCCAGGGTACGGGGACCTCAGCATCGAGAGCGGCCTTTTGCAATAACAAGGATTGATTCGGGGACATGGTGAACCACGCTTGGAGCATCACATCCGCTCGATCTGGAAAGGGCTTCACGCCCGTCCCAAATGCAAATGTACATGGATCAAGTCGTTTTAAATCTCTTCCCAATGGCGAAACCAAATAGCCTCCATTGTAAACACGTCGAGTTCCGAGTTGGACTATGCCCCCCAGGATTTTGTTGGGCTCGGTCTCCACCACTGGTTCGAAGAAGGTGGGCTCCGCTACCGACGCATGAAGCGCCAATCGCAAGTCCTCTATGGTCTGAATGAGTCGCAGTTCACATTGTCTCTTGTTCCGATCCAAAGCTCGGAGCTTGTCAAAAAGATCCTGAGTTACAAAGTAGGTGCAGGCCTTACCTAAGTGGATCCCAGATCTCGATACATTGAAATTATCCCAATCTACAGTCTTGTCCCTCTTACTTGACCTGGTTAATGCGGTAGGCGGAATCAAATCCGGACGGTTCGCCTGGGATTGATCCCGGGCCCATATTTCGACCCGCGGCTGTTTTCCTGGATCGTAAACACGGCTATCGAGCACATCTAAATTCGTAGCGCTTATTAAAATGCCCCTCGCGGGAACGCAGGAGCGGCCGCCCTTGCTAAGAAGCTGATCGATCAACTTCCCAATTTCGATGTGATCCTCCTCCAGCTTCACAGAAAAACCGAAAACTCTATTACCGAAGAGTCTTCTCATCTTTCCTTTTGTATCTAGGTTCAGCAATTCGTAATCGAAATGATTGATGATCTCTTCGGCCATTTCGATGCTTGCCTTGGAGACTCCCCAGCAACCAAAATAACCGGCCAAAAGTGCGCCACTGCTATTTCCGCCGAAAATTACATTCCCCGATTGAAGAGCTGGGCTTACCGCAAAAGTAGCCTTAACTACACCGATGTCCCAGGAAACTCGCTCGGCCTTTCCCATGAAATCAAAGAGAAAGGGGTGAACAATCGGCGCAGGTTGTAACCGATATTTAGGCCGGCGAAACGCAAAAAGCGGCGAATGAAAAACCGACAGAAATACACTTAAAAGAAGTAGAATTTGTGACCTTCGCATTCATCCCTCTGAGCGAATAACCGAATACCATTCTTTGACTTAATGATCCAATGTCCAAGGTGGTTACCCAGCCTGGAAGTGTCTTTTTCCTATAGGGTCTCCGCGAATCACTTCACTTGGCAAAATGGTATCCAGACCATTTCCGCCAGCGCAACCTCCCCTGTTTCCACTTGATCTGAACTCTCAAGCACTTAGCTAAATTCAAGATTCGGCTCACTCATTGCATTCTCAGTTATTGGGGGGGCAACCGTGAAGGGTTCGGGAGACTTTCTCTTACCGATTCTATTATTATTCCTACTTCTTTACTCTTCCTCAAATGCGATTGCTTGCGCGTCGGGAGAGGTAGAAATGACGGAGGGAGAAGGCCATCTAAGTTTCGTGAAGTGCCTTCCAGAGTTTAAGCCTAATCCTGAGCAATTGCGCTTGCTCGAGAGCTACGTCAATTCGGAGACACAGCCCAACTCCCAAGCGGAAGCTCGCCTGCAAGCAGCCATTTCGAGTGGGAACTTCGGTGAATTGTCGGGGGGCGAGGTTCAATCAGGAATACTAAGCGCCACGAATGAATTGCAGAACGAAAATTCCCCGGCTAATAAAGAAGCAATTCTTTTACGCATTCGCCAAATGGAAGCACGAAGAATCGAGCTGCAAGGCGGGCCTCGGATCCAAGTCGCTAGTGGCGAAAATAAACCCGTGGTGGGGGAAAGTTTTCTTACGCTTGAAGGGGTAAAGGAACTCTACGGAAAGGATCCCTCGCGTTGGCCCCGGGTCAATATTTGGGATCTTGGACCAGATTCATCGAAATTTTCTCCGAAGCCTAAACCAGAGACCTATAACTCTCCCCTTTCTCCAACGGGCCCAGTTCCTCCGTCTGGTTCTGGTTCGGTTTCTACGCCTACTACCCATCAGCTTGCACCACCGGCATCGTCAACACCTCAGATCCAAGGCGCGAATGCCTCACCAGGTTCGGCCCAGTCGACAGTGAATTCTGGGACGAACGTTCACGCCCCTACACCAGTAGAGCAACAACAAAGCCAAGCGAGTTCGGTTCAGGAGCAGCAGGACTGGATTCGTCAGCAGGAAGAAGAACGCAAGCAAGAGGAAGCGCGCCGTGAGCTTGCCCGGCGCAGGGCGGACCTCCAGCTATCGCTAGACTCAGTGATTTCACAGCAAACTAGGATCTCCGAGGAAATCCGAAAAATTTCCGAGAAGCTCGTAGACCTAGATCACCAGCCCATCTGGGGTTTATTTGGCCGTATTGGACTCTTTACGGATCTTATCAACAATGCTGATCGAGCAGAGTTAAATCAAGAACTCGTCACTTTGAACGCCACAAATCAACGATTGCTAGCCGAGGCGCGCTCGCTCCAAGAAAGAATACAGAATCTGCGCTAACAGCGCTCCCTCTACGGAGTCTCTTCCTTTACCCCGCCCACCGGCTCTTCTGGAGATACCGGATCCTCTTTGATAATCGCCGTATCGGCGGGAGTGACGGATTCAGGAGACGTAAATGCTGGCTCGGTCTGAGAGGGCGGCACGGGGAGATCCTCACCCTCCGACAAATCAGAAGGCACGGGCAAATTGGGATCGGCGAAGGGGACCGTTTCCCCCCAAAGGCTTTCATGCAGCGCAATTTGAAACTCCCCATCCTCAAGGAAGCCCATACGGTTCATGACTCTCAAAATTTGCGCCACTCTTCTATTCGCAAAATCACTGAGCTCTCTCTTTTTGAAATAGGAGTAGTACTTCACGGGAGCGGGCAACAACATCGCCAGAAACGCCGCCTGGCGCGCGCTCAAAATGGCTGGTGTACACTTGAAATAATGGTGAGCGGCCTGTCGGATGCCGTAAATTCCAGGGCCCCACTCAACGAGATTCACGTAAAATGCGAGCGTTTCGGATTTCGAAAGAACTTTGTCGAGCTCTCTCGCCCAAAGGATCTCTTTGAATTTTCTCCAAAGATTTTTCTGCCTCGAGAGATAAACGTTCTTGATCAATTGTTGAGTGATAGTGCTGGCCCCACGAGCCCAGCGCTTTTCTTTGAGATCTTTTCGAACGGATTCCTTGAGCTCATGGTAGTCCACCCCGTCATGACTAAAAAATGCGGTATCCTCGGACGCGATGACCGCCATGAGAAGGTGATTGGAAATCTGGCTCATCCCCACCCAATCGGAAGTTGCAGGCCCTACCCGCCGCGTAAATTTTTTGTCATTAGGTAGAGGATAGGTTACCTCGACGGAGCTGCGAAGCTGGGTGAAATCGGGCGAGGAAGTTAGGGTTCCCACCGCTAAAGCCCCAATCCCGAACAGTAAGAAAAGACCGCCTAAAATGGATCCAAAGATGAGCTTCGTACTTCTCTGCACGGCTTGAACATTAACATGGGGATGATACAAGTGTCATTGCGAGGAATATGGCCAATCTCATCTTAGAAGGAGTGCGACAGAATAATCTGAAAGACATCAATCTCGAGCTTCCGCTCGGTAAGGCCATTGTGTTTACGGGGCCCAGCGGCTCGGGAAAGTCCTCGCTTGCCTTCGATACTATCTATGCGGAAGGCCAGCGGCGGTACATGCAATCGCTCTCGACCTATGCCCGTCAGTTTTTGGAAAAATTCAAGGCCCCCGATGTCCAGAGAATCGCGAATATTCCACCGACGATTGCGCTGGAGCAGCTTAACCCAGTTAGAAATTCCAGGGCGACGGTGGGCACCTCAACGGAAATCTACGATTACCTGCGCCTCTTGTTCGAAAAGCTGGGAATTGATTTCTGTGAAACTTGTAATCTCGCCATGGAAAGAAGATCTCTGCCCCAGATTTTTGCAGATCTCCTGGAACGGTTTAAAGACCAAACCTTGCTCATCGCCTTTTCGAAGGAAATGCCCGACTCAAAAGAAATGGCCGAAGAGGTACTCAAGGAGCACCTGAGAAACGGTTTTTCACGCGCACTATTGAAAGCAGAGATCCAGACGGTCGAATCGCTGATCCAGGGAAAAATCCCGGCTGGTAAAGAAGTTTCCTTTCTACTCGATCGGATCAAGCTCACCGAAAAAGAGGAAACCCGTTTTACGGACGCTCTTCGAACGGCTATGAAGATGGGCGGCGGGGCCGCACAGGTGATTGTCGACAGCAAGTCGGAAATGGTGACCACGCAGAGTCATTGCCCCAAGTGTCACCGGCTCGCCCCTCCCAAGACTTCCAATGTTTTTTCCTTCAATAGCCCGCTGGGTGCCTGTCAAACATGCAAGGGTTTTGGAAATACTTTGGAGGTGGACGAAGAGCTCGTCGTTCCCAATCCCAATTTCTCCATCGCCCGCGGGGCCGTAGACCCTTTTACCAAGCCGAGCTTGCGTCAATGGCAGAAAAAGCTTCTCGAGTATTGTAAGACTGCGCGCATAGACGCCGATCTTCCTTACCGGGAATTGCCGGCCGAACATAAAAACTTGATTCTGGATGGGGACAAAAAATTCAAGGGTGTGCGGGGTGTCTTTCGAATACTCGACGAAGAGAAGTACAAGCTGCGCATCCGCGTATTCGTTAGCCGCTACACCTCTCCCTTCACCTGCCGAACCTGCCAGGGAACTCGCCTGAACCCTACTGCCCTCAGAGTGCGAGTGAATGGGAAAAACATTGCCGAAGTCAGCGCATTGACCTTGGGAGAATGCCAAGCGTTTATCAAAAATCTCAAAATTTCCGACCGCGAAAGAGAGATCGCCGTAGATATTTTGCGCCAAATCGAACGGCGCTTGAGCTACCTCAATACTGTGGGCTTGAACTACCTCACCCTTTCACGTTTGAGCCGGACTCTTTCCGGAGGAGAATACCAACGCACTTTACTGGCCACGCAATTGAGTCAGGGGCTCACCGATACAATGTACGTGTTGGATGAGCCCAGCATCGGACTTCACCCGAAGGACACTCAACAGTTATTGAAAGTCCTGAATCAGCTGCGGGGTCTTGGAAACACTCTTTTACTCGTCGAACACGATCCCGAGGTGATTCTTTGGGGAGAACATATCGTTGACATGGGACCGGGTTCCGGAAGCCGCGGCGGCGAGGTGGTCTTTTCCGGAAGCAAGGAGCACTTTTCCATTTCCGATTGTACAACAGCCCAAGCGGTCCGCACCTGGAAGGAAGAGTGCCGACGCCTTCAGGCGAAATCCCAAGGGACGAAATCGGATCAGTGGCTCGAGATCAAGGGTGCAGCCGGAAACAATTTGAAGAGTGTTGACGTCGAAGTTCCCTTGAAAACACTGGTTGCCGTTACGGGAGTCTCAGGTTCCGGAAAAAGTACGCTAGTGGTCGATACCCTCTACAACGCGTTGGCAAAGATATTTCACGGCAAGAGCGATCGGATCTCCCGTTTCGGCTCCTTAAGTGGATTTGAATTCTTGAGTGGCGTAGAACTTGTGGATCAGAGCGCCATCGGAAGGTCCTCCCGCTCGAACCCCATTACCTTCATTAAGGGATATGACGAGATTAGAGCGCTATTCGCGCAAACCAGAGAATCCGTGGCAAAGAAATTCACGCCTGGGCATTTCTCTTTCAACGTCGCTGGGGGCCGCTGCGAAGAATGCGAGGGCGAAGGCCGAGTCAGTGTCGACATGGTCTTCATGGAGGACGTTTGGATTCCCTGTCAAACCTGCGATGAAAGAAGGTTCAAGCCGTCAGTCCTCGCGATTCGCGTGCGGGGCAAGAACATCGATGATGTTTTGAAGATGACCGTAGAGGAAGCTTTCAGTTTTTTTCAGGGCATCCCTTCCCTTCGCGCAAAACTCGCCCTGCTTGCGGAGGTGGGCTTGGGATATTTGAAACTGGGACAGCCCGGTTACACACTCTCCGGCGGAGAAGCACAGAGACTCAAGATCGCACGCGAGCTCGCCGGTGGCTCTATGCGTAGGCCTGCTACCCTCTTCATTCTAGATGAACCCACAACTGGGCTTCACTTCAATGAGATTACTAGACTCATTCAGGTCTTAAGGCGCCTCATAGCGGGTGGACACTCCGTCATCGTCATTGAACACAATCTACAAATGATCTGTGCCGCCGATTACCTAATCGATCTCGGTCCTGATGGCGGAGGCCAAGGCGGGCAAGTTGTGGCCGTGGGAACGCCGAAGGAATTGGCTGACAAGAAACTTCCCCATACCGGTCACTACCTAGCTGAAATATTGAATCCTTGAAACCCGTGTTGACAGATTATTTACAGCGAAATGGGGCGACGACTATTTGGCCGTTCTCCTTTGCGACGGAGGAAAATCACTGGGGGATGTAATTGTGATGGGCACGACCAAATGATGATCGCAAAAAGAGTTACCAATTGAGGGTCTCTATCTCGTCGAATCCCCAGACGAATCGAAATTGTGAAAAACTCTTCACAAGTTCTGACTGATTTCTGGCCATCCGATAATTGACTCTGTGTGTCGTGGCCTGTACACTAACTTTTAGATAGACGTCAAAAATCAGTCAGCTTCTTAGATAAAACGCTTTACACAAAACCCGCGCTCTAAATCTTCGACACTTCACAAGTGTGTCCGCGGTGCAGACGTCTACCATTTTGGGGAGGGCTCTATGATTAATTGGGATGAATTTGAACATATACACGTCATCCGAAAGCTGAAAGAAGTTATTTCTCGGTGGTGGAATATCGACGTATTTTTCGGCGATGACCGAGGAAACTTAAAAATTATCGAGAAGGGCGCCAAGCGCGAGTTCTCAAACCCAATTTGTAATCTACTTTTACAAAGGGAAGAAGGCTACGACAGCCTCTCTGAGTTCGTACGCAATACGATTACTGAATTGCGCAAGACTCAGGAAAAAGATTTGATTAGAGATTGGATGCCGCATCTTCTCTGCGCTTCCTTTCCCATTATTATCGATAACGAATTCATGGGCGGCGTGGTTTGCGTCGGCTATCTAAAGGAAGGGATCACCGATGGACAGAAGAAGGAGCTCGCAAAAGCGTTAGCTCATTTCAATCTGCCTCACCAAGACATTGATATTGCCGTAAACAAGATCAAGGTATTGGATAAAGACGAATTGCCCTACTTTTCGGAGTTGTCGGACTTGGTCTCTCAAGAGATCAGTACC
>JAHFAF010000540.1 GCA_023250715.1 Pseudobdellovibrionaceae bacterium
ATGGCCAATTGGTGTTTCTTTTCTATTTTTTCTTTCCCGCTGACACAGAGATAGATTGTGCCCGCTGGATTTTCTGGAGTGCCGGAATCAGGTCCCATGAATCCGGTGATTGCAGCCCCGATTTCACACCCACTCACTCGCTTCACACTTTCCGCCATTTCGCGCGCCACATCCGCTGAAACTGCTTCCTCAATAGAATCTACCGAAATTCCCAATAGCTTTTTCTTCGCCTCTATCCGGTAGGCTATTACCCCTCCCCACACAAAGTCAGAGGCGCCAGCAATTTGCGTCAAGCGATGAACGGCAAGGCCACCTGTACAACTTTCCGCAAACGCCACTTTAAGATTCTTTTCCCTAAGCCTATGTAAGATCAGCGACTCAATCTCCGCTTTTTCCTCGGTGTAAGTGAAGGGCTCTAAAATCTCTCGTATTTTCCGTACCCAACCTTCGAATTTGGCCTCGTCCTGTCCTTTCCAATAGAGAGTGAGATGATTTTCCGGAAAACGTGTCCGATATCCGAGATAAGCGTTAGTAGGTAAAACTGCTTCGATGGGATCCATCAACTGCTGCAGTTCCGATTCCCAAACTCCCAAACACTTCCACTGGTGCGACAACATCTCTTCCCCCTTAATCTGGGGAAGCACCTCATTTTGAAACATCGCCTTCATTTCCTGCGGCACACCGGGAAGAAAATAGAAATTGGTAGCCTCGAACACCAGGTGGAATCCGGGAGCAAGCCCCACGGAATTTTTCAATGGATCAGTCCCCTCGGGATACAGAACCTGTTTTAATGTCGCAGGGATTACTTCTCGGTTTCTCGAACGGTAAAACTTGAGAAGACGTTCCTTCGAGGCCTCGTGCTGGACCACTTTTACTTGAATGAGTTTCGCGACCGCTTCGGCGGTTTTATCGTCGGAAGTGGGGCCAAGCCCCCCAAAGCAAATGACCACATCGGCGCGCTTTGCACATTCGCGCATTTTTTCGTGAAGCGCTTGAATAGTATCCGCAATGACGGAAATGTTTTCCAGGCGATGCCCGTGGGAAAAAAGAAGGTCAGCAACAAATGCAGAGTTCGTGTCCGCGATTTTTCCGGTGAGTAGCTCATCTCCGATAGCAAGGGTCTCAATTTTCATCGGGCAGATTGTTCTGTGGGACGACGTCTCACGATCACTTTTTTCTCAAGCCGCTGCCGCTCTTCCTGGCGCAACTTCTCCTGCTCGGTTTTGCGCCGGGCGACTTCCTTTTCGAGATCCCCCATCTTCGCAAGCCACTGAGGGAGATCTTCCACATCGGTTACCTTGAAGCGAACCATCTCGCGAAGACAGCTTGCTGCTACCCGCATCTTTTTCCCGGCCCGATTCTTAATGACCAACGCCTCTTGAGCATGGACGGCCTGACAAAGATCGCACCCCTGAGGCTCCTCATAGTAGTGCCCGCTCACACAAGTCACCTTAGGGCTCGTCCCTACGAAGATACCCATCCGAAGGGCCATCTTTTTTCGCAACTGATCCCGCTCTAGCGCGTCCATTTCCAATATTTAACACAACTCTGGCCAGGGAGCGAGGTATGTGGAAGGATGTTGGGTCATGCGTCGGATATTCTTGATCCTTTTGATTCAGGCCCTGACTGTGGTCGCAGTGGCCGACCCCCTGAATGCCAGCTTGGAAATCGGAGCTTCCGTTTCCCATTCTTATGATGCCCGTAACCTTCTCGTGAACCCGGCCGCCATGGCTTATCAGGCCGATTTGAATGGGCCGGGCCCGACCTCGTCTCTACTCTTAGGAGTGAACCAGGGATTCGACAACGAACTGTCGCACACGCTGAACTATAGTTATTTTGGGTTTGGAATAGAGTCTCTCTCCCAGCCCGCAGGTAAGTTCCGACGCTACAGCTTTGGCTTGGGTGTCCCCTTTCACCCCATGCTCTACGGAGGGATTCGCCTTCAATTTCAAAGGGCCGACACCCCCGTCATTGGAGACTATGACAGTCTGGACTTAGGACTGCAGTTCCGACCGAGTCCCTATTTCAGTCTAGGATTTCTCGCGAATCATGCCCGAAGTACCATTCGACAATATGTTTTCGGCGCAACTGTTCGGCCTCTACCCTTTTTGGATCTATCCGCAGACCTGGATACCCCCTCCGATAACTTCTTCAAAAAAGTAAGTTACCAGGCCTCTGCCAACATCGAAGTGATACCCGGCCTTCACGTAAGCGTGGGTTACCACCAGGATTACCAACTGCAATTGGGACTCCAGTGGAATTTTCTTCATGGTGCACTCGTCACCCATGTTCAGCCGCAAAGTGATTCCAAGCGGGTGGTGACTGGGCTTCTCTTTTCTCCCATTCCGTATCGAAACTCCTTTCAGCGCGCGATGGGCCTTCGCCTGGATCTAGATGGCTCGCTTTCCGAAGAGGGGTTTTCTGGGAACCTTTTCAGCGGGGAAAGGCCGAGTTTAGCAGGAGTTTTGAAAACACTTGCCGAGGCCGAAAAAAACCCACCCGGCATTATTGTCGTGCATTTGGAATCCTTCCCAATGGGATTGG
>JAHFAF010000541.1 GCA_023250715.1 Pseudobdellovibrionaceae bacterium
TAATGCCATTGCGAGGAACCAAGTTCCTCGCAATGGCATTTATGTAAACCGTCGCCAACGGAGAGACCTGACAGGTCGCTTTGATTGGTCTTGGGGCGGGTAGGTTTTACCCTACCGAGGTGTGCCCGTTAACCATTCAAGATCGGGACGATTCCATTTCTTAGAGCGTTGCTCCCAGCACTAGCTGAACCACGCTATCTTTAAATCCATCGCTTAAAGTGAATCCGGAAAGATCCGGAGCCACCAGGTTCGACGTGTACATCGCAGCACCGACCGACACGTTGTCGGTCAACTGGTAGGTGAGTTCCGGGTATATCCAGAGATTTGCCGCCCATGTGGCACTATTCTTCGCCCCTTCGAAAGTCTGGTAACGAGTGTTGTGGAGCATGATAGGCAATTCAAAGCTAAGCTTTTCTGTGATTTGAAGAGCCGTGATCAAGTACACGCGGTTTTCATAAATCATGTTCGCGGACGCACCGACTCCGGCTTTGCTGTAAGCGCCGAAGATCGGTAATTCATGCAACGAAACGGAAACCAAATCGTTAAACTTCTTGTTCAAAGAAATGTAGTTTCGAAACGTCGCAATCAACCCTTTATCCCGCGAGGCCGAAGTGGTCGGTAGATAAACACGACTTTGGTAACCAAGATCCGCACCGTCGCCCAAGTTCACCAATTTCCCAAGTCGCGTGCGAAGGAAGGCATCATAAACCGTGAGGTTCAAGCCCTTATCCGCCGCGGAATCCGGGTTGTGGACGTTCGTCTCCAGATACTGGACTACGGACACGGTTCGACTGGGAGCAAATTGGTAACCCAGCTCAAACGTGTTCTCCGTAGTTTTCTGGCCAGTCGCCATGTGTGCGGAGGGGCGCAAATCCACGACCCCAACCACCTTACTAGTGGGCGGTGCCGCCTGAGTCGCCAACGTTGTATCTTCTGCCATCACCGGCGCGTACACCAAAGCGGCGGCAACTCCCGACCAAAATAAATTCTTCCAGCTCATTATCCCCTCCAGAATAGTGTGTTTTCCCGAACTCGAAGCACCGCCTCGTGAGTTCTCAACGGTCAAGCTTAAGAGCAAGAGACGGGCCAGCCGTCGAGGCTATTTTCAATCGAAAAAGACTAGGCGTGAGAGGAGCGATGCGGAAAAAATTCCCCCTGAGCAGGGGTCAAAAGGTTACCGGCCGAAGATTTTTGCCACCGCCGAGAAGCCGGCCACGATCTCACCTTCCTTGACCCGTTCCTTAGCCATCTTGGCACCCTGTTCAGTAGCAAACGAGGTGACGACGGGCGCCATGGCGAACTTGTATTCGGAGGCGAGCTTTTCGCTCTTGATGAGGAAGTAGGCCTTATCTGCTGGAATGGCCTGATGGCTGTGGTAGTCGAAAGTTGTGAGCGTGGCGTCCGGATACTTCTTGTGGAATGCATGGGCGCAGGAGAAGGAGCAGAAGAGAACCGGCTGGCCGTTTCTGTCTCCCTTGAAACTGATCGGAGAATTCTCCTCGACAAACATTCCGCAGATACTGCAGCGAGGTTTTTCCTTTTCCTCTTTAGCCCAAGCAATCGAAACACCCAACATCCCTAAGGAAAAAAGAAACTCACGACGATTCATTAAGCGGAATCTATATTGAGTTAAGGAGCTAAAGCAAGATGTTCACGGTGAGATCGAAGGAAAGCCCACTAATCTTTTGAGGGCTTGCGAAGCTTTGATAGAAGGTAGGTCCAAAACTAAACCCGCCGAACCAATCCTCCTCCGTTTTGGCTTCCCAAACGGTCAATGCAGGAGAAAGAAATAGGTGCGGAGTCCAAAAGCTTTGTGTCAGCCCGGGAAGTTTTCCCACTAACCGCAACCATTGCGCGCCCACTCCAAGAGTAAGAGTGGGGCGAACAAAATCGAATCCGACAATATCGTAGGTGATCTTGGCAGCTGCAGAGAGCGGGACCCAGTGCAGGGTAACCGGCTCGAACGCTCGAACCTCGCTTGAGCGGACAGAGTAGGAGCCTTCCTTGTAACGGTAGCCCGCGCCGAACTGCGCAGTGAATAACCACCCGCCCGTTCTCAATACGGGAAACCCTATTCCCAAACCCAGAGCAGGCATGCCTGTCGTGCTATTGGAAAAGGACGTGAAATAACGTTCGCTTTGCAATTCCAGCGTCCCAGGCGGCAGGATAGAAGCCTGGGATTGCAGCTCCACTGCGTTGCTACTCCAAGCAAGCCAGAGGGCGGCTAGGGTGAGATGGCGTAGCATCATCATCCAGCGTAACATAACCCCATGTCCGAGATTAACACTGCGCCCAAAGCTCAAAACATGCGCTCGTTGATCCTGGCCGGGATCATTCCGGTCGTGGTTTTTACGGTGGTCGAAGAGTATTACGGAACTACCTGGGGCCTCATTTGCGGCATGGTCTTTGGCGTTGGAGAGATCCTCTACGAGAAAACTAAACTCGGAAAAGTGGAAGTGATGACATGGGGCGGAAACGCTCTCCTGCTCATCCTGGGTGCTGTGTCTCTCATGACGACTGACGGGATCTGGTTCAAGCTGCA
>JAHFAF010000201.1 GCA_023250715.1 Pseudobdellovibrionaceae bacterium
TAAAGCTGAGGGGGAGATCCGGGAATTGGCGCGTACGGTGAATACCTCGTTCGAAGCTCTCTCAGCGAAATTGGAGAGTTTGCACGAGTTCAACCCGATGTTGGGGCACCGTGGCTGCCGGTTGGGAATTTCCTATCCCGAGATCTATGCGATGCAGGTGCGCGCGATCATGGAAGCGGCGTGCGACCTCGTGAAGCAGGAGGATTTTCAGATTGAGCCCGAGATCATGATCCCCTTCACGATCTCTTTGGAGGAGTACAAGATTCTAAAGGCCGATACTCTAAAAGTTTGCGAAGCGGTGCTGAAGGATCAGGGCATCAAGCTCATCTACCGGGTGGGTACAATGATCGAGATTCCGAGAGCCGCCATTATCGCGGGAAAGCTGGCCGAAGAGGCGGAATTCTTCTCCTTTGGCACGAACGATCTGACTCAAATGACGATGGGTCTTTCCCGGGACGACTCGGGTTCTTTCCTGCCGCGTTATGTGGAAAAGGGGATCTTCAAGATTGATCCTTTCGTCTCCGTGGACCAGGAAGGGGTGGGGGAACTCATCAAGTGGGCCTGTGAAAAGGGTCGAAAGGCGAATTCTCATCTAAAAATAGGTATTTGCGGAGAACAGGGCGGGGATACCGCAACGATTGAATTCTGCCACCGTCTCGGCTTTAATTATGTCAGCTGTTCGCCCTTCCGGGTGCCCGTCGCACGGCTGGCGGCAGCGCAAGCCACCTTAAAGAACTGCTAATAACGGAAGGTCAATGCGACTCAAAAGGCTGGAGTTACAGGGGTTCAAGTCTTTTCTCGACCGAACGATTTTGACGTTTGAGCCAGGAATTACTGGCGTCGTCGGTCCTAATGGCTGCGGCAAGAGTAACATCGTGGATGCCATCCAATGGGTGATGGGCGAGCAATCAGCCAAGCACTTGCGTGGCGATTCCATGACCGACATCATCTTTAACGGGTCGGAACATAAAGCCGCCTCCTCCATGGCGGAGGTCACCCTGGTGATGGATAGAAAGGGCGTGCCGCTGGCACCCCAGTTTGCTTCGTTTGATAAATCGGAAGAAATCTCGATCACGCGCCGGGTTTATCGCGATGGCACGGGCGAATATTTCATCAATAAGACTTTGTGCCGCTTGAAGGACATTCATGAGCTATTCATGGATACCGGTGTCGGCCGTCGCGCCTATTCCATCATCGAGCAGGGTCAGATAGACCGCATGATCAATGTGAAGCCCGAGGAGCGCCGTTATTTGTTTGAAGAGGTCGCGGGGATTACGAAGTATAAAGCGAAGAGAAAAGAGGCGGAGAAGAAACTCGAGGCAACCCGCCAAAACATGCTTCGCCTTCAGGATATTACGACAGAGCTAGAAAAACAGATTCGAAGCTTGAAGATTCAAGCGACTAGAGCGCGGAAATACAAAGAATTGAAAGGGGAGCTCGAGCAGATCGACCTTTTTCTATTGGGAAGAAATCTTCACAATCACCAGAAAGCCGTAAACGAGCTTCAGGTGCGACGGGATCTTTTAATCAACGAGCGATCGGAATCGGATGCGCGCTTTGGTCAAGTGGAAGCGCAGGTGACCGAGCTCGAGATCCTGCGAATCGATCAAGAGAAGATGATTCAGCAATTCACGGAGAAGGAGCGCGATCTTTCGGTTCGCATTACACGTCTCGAGTCTTCTTTGGGAATTTTCGACGAGAGAAAAAAGAATTTAGAAGTCTCCTTGGCTTCTGCAAGCGATGAGATCTCCGCTCTTGGTATTGAGGAAGAAACCCTGCGAGTAGACTCTGAGAGAGAAACGGATGAAAAGGCGCGCCTCGAGACAGGTTTAATGGACCTTACCTCAAATTTGCGAGGGCTTGAGACGGAGCTTCGGGAAAATCATGAGGCGCGCGAGCGGGCCGAGGAGGAGAAGGAAGCCCTCTTGGATCGTAAAATGCGCAACTCACACCGCTTGAGCTCACTTGAGAGCCAAAAGACTCACGGGGAAGAGAAAGAAAGAGAGCTCGAAAGTAATCGGGAGATCCTCGTTGCTCGCGTGAGCGAAATCGATTCGTCCTTAGAGCAGCAGCGTGCGGCTCTTGTAGAGGCCGAGCAGAAGGTGGGCTCATGTCAGAACAAGGCCGTTGCCGCGGGCGAAGAGGTGGCCTCCGTTAGCCATGAAGTGGAAGAGACGTCTCGAAAGTTGACCGACCTGGAAGAAAATCACTTCAAGTCTCGCGAGCATTATCACACGAGGAAGTCTCGCTTAGAGTCGCTTGGGGAGCTTCAGCAGAATCATGAAGGCTACTCTGCTCCCGCTCGGGAAATTTTAACGAGATTGGGCGGTCAGGTTCCTGCAATGCCGCTCGCCGAAGTCTTGCAGCCATCTCCCGAAATTGAAGTGGGGTTAGAGGCCCTTCTTGGAGAGGACAAGAACACCCTTTTGGTCCAGACGACGGAAGAAGCGCATTCCCTGTCTCGCCTCATCAACCAGCAGGGTCTCGAGCGCGCAAAAATTTTATCCGTCTCTGAGGCTGATTCGCCCATGCCATTAGCGGTATCCGAGCCCTCGGCGATTCCCTTATTGAGTCGGGTCCGGGTGAAAGCTGGGTATGAGTCTGTGGCAAATGCTTGGCTTGGAAACTCATATCTCGTAGCGGATGCGGAAGCTGTTTTTGATCTGCGGGTTCTTTACCCTCACGCGACATTCTTAACGGCCGATACGCGCACGATTGGACACGGAGATCGCACTCTTTCGAGTGGCAGTGTTCCGACACTGGGCGGAGTATTTGCGCGTAAGCGCGAGATGGAAGAGTTGCGTACCGAGTGCACCACTTTGGAAAGTGATCTGGCTAGCCAAAGTACCGAGCGGGAAAATGTTTTAAAGTACCTGCAGGGCCAGGAGCAGAGGCACACAGAACTAAAAGATCGACTCTCGCAAATCCATATCGAAAATGTTGAGGTTCGAAAAGAGAAAGAAAGACTTCAGCTGGAAGTGCAGCGCACGGAGCGGGATCAGATTGGGGCGCGTAACGAGGTCGAGCGTACAGCGGTCCTTCTCGAGGATATTCGCAGTCAGCTTCAACGGTGGACAGAAGACTTTGCCGCCGGCGAGGAAGAACAGATTTCAATTGAGGAAGAGCTTCAGACTGCGGATACGACCGTGGAGACGGCCTCGCAAGAACATGAGCGCGTGAGTGCGCAGATTCAAGATGCCCGGGTTCAGCGCTCAAGTTTGGAAGAAAGACTGAACTCTCTTCAATACAAGCTCGATAAGATTCAACAGGATTTGGAGCAACTCGTTCGAAGAAGGAGTCTCCTCGAGGCACAAAGAGAACGCGATCAGCGAGAGATCGATCAGATGGCTTCCCAGCGGCAGGAAGTGGAGAAAGACGCAGCGGAATCGCGGCAGCGTCACTTGGGCACGGTGGCCGAGCTTTCCGATGTTAAAACTGCCTTCACGGATACCTGTACTGAGCTACAGGAGCTCAAACTTCAGCGAAGCGACTTGCAAAAGAAGCGCGAGACCCTCTCCGCGGAGATTCAAGAAATTGAAATTCGCGGAGCGCAAGAAAACGCGTCCCTCGAGCAATTGAAGAGTATTTCCATGGAACGCTACCAGCGCGAAGCCGTGGCTTTGGATGAGACGGCCATTATCGATATCGAACAACTTCCACTTTTCTCCTCGCAACTTGAAGTAGGCTGGAATGAGCTTTCGGAAAAGGATCGCGATCTGCTTTTAACTGAGCACTTGCAGCAGTTAAAAGAGAAGATCTCTCGTTACGGTGAGGTGAACCTTACTGCCATTCACGAGTTTGATGAAATTCAAAAGCGTTATGACTTTCTGACGGAACAAAAGACGGACCTCGAGAAATCGATTGCGATCCTTGAAGAGGCGATTCTTAAGATCGATGAGTCGACCAAGGTCCGATTCCAGGAGACATTCGATGCTGTGAACTTAAAGTTCCGCGAAATATTCCCGATTCTATTCAATGGTGGAAAGGCGGAGCTTACGCTTCTTCCTCCGGCCGAAGGGGATTCCCTTCTCGATGCGGGGGTAGACATTATGGTCTATCCGCCGGGAAAGCGACCTGCGAGCATTACTCTATTATCGGGCGGTGAGAAGGCATTGACCGCTGTAAGTTTAATTCTCGCGATTTTCGCGAGAAAACCGAGCCCCTTTTGCTTGCTCGACGAAGTCGATGCGCCCTTGGATGATGCGAACGTCTCGCGCTTTAACACCGTAGTGAGAAAGATGGCAGAGAAAACGCAATTCATTCTCATTACGCACAACAAGAAAACCATGGAAGTAGCCGAGGCCCTCTACGGCGTGACCATGGAAAAACCAGGCATCTCCCGCATGGCGAGTGTGCGGCTTCACTAGGTCGGGCGGAATCGAATGGTTAGGGTGCGGCCCTTCGTATTCTTGAAGGTAAGGTCCGGTAAAATTCTGCCTTTTTCCGGTTTGCCCGGTTTAAAGCCCTCCATTTCGAGCATGGCTACTAATTCCTCACGAAAACGTTCGGACGTTTCTTTTGCGTTGGACGGAGGGTGGGTTCTAAAATCCGCAACGCTCATATGCGTGCCTCCGATGAGATCGATGTAAGTAAGAGGCTCCATGATTTCTACGGTGACTTCCTTCTGTGTAGTACGCTGGGAGACGCTATGGATCGTCTGGACCAAGCATTGATCCAGTGCTCCGCCGCCAATTCGAACCACTTTCGCCGAACTGAGAGAGAAATCGAAATCCCCTCCGACGGAATGATGGACGAGGCCCGCACGCTCCAACGCTTCAGCAGAAAGAGGAGGGGAGGACTCTCCGCCGACAAGCCAAATGGGCGCGCCTAGGTTTTCTCGAAGAGGAGAGTCTTGAAGTCCTTCAATTTGATGGGTGAGAATAAGCACTTCCTCTTTTTTCGCAAGCTCGGCTTTTACCTCGGTAGCCGTCTTTCCGTCATAGCGCAATTCATCGAAGTTGCGTTGAATTTCCTGGTTGATTGCCGCTTCCACTATGTTGCGGTCCTCCTCGAATAAGGATCTTAATGCATCATCGAGGTTAATTTTCCCAGTGCGCTTGGAAAGGAATCGATTGTTGGGCAAGGCTGCTGCGTCTTTTTTCCCAATGAGGTAAAGAGCCAGATCCTGAACCTGAATTTGAAATTCCTCAGGCGTCATCGGCGCAGGATCCCCTCGCCCGGTTCTTAGGTCGCGCAAGGCGGAAGTGAGATTGGCGGAGAGTCTAGGCCCTGCGGCCTGGTTGACGCGAGTGCAGTCGATTCGCGAGGGGGTTGTGGCCGCCAAAACGAAAATAGGGAAAAAAAGAAAGCGCACTCCATCATCTTATCATGGAGTGGGGCGCTATTATTGAATGACGTCCAAGAAGGTTTTCTTTTCAGTCTCCGAGACGCTGGCCGAACCATTCCCCGCGAGATCAAACACATTGAGAGTCTCAAGATGATAGCGACCGGGTTTCGCATCTTTCGGGATAGAGAAGCGGATTTCGTATCCAATCTCTCCTACCTTGAGAATGGGCTCATAGATCTGAATACTCTCCTTGGATTCCTTGTCTCGTAGCTCGAGGTGAAAGGACGTAAACTCTGTGCAGAGCTTCTTCTCTTTTTCGACGCCGGTGCAGATGGCGGAATTTTCCTTATCTTGAACCTTGAAGCTCAAGGTTCCTTTCTCTTCGGGTTTTAGCGGCTGTTTGTCGAAGGCGGAGCCGTGAATGGTGGGAGGAAAAAGATCTGCGCCTGAATGCTCGGGAATATCTATCTGTTTTTCCTGTGGCGCATTCATTTGCCCGTAGCAGGAAGGCTTTCCCAAGGCTTGAATGTAAAGCTTGAGCTCATATTTTCCCTGAGCCGTCGAAGGCACTTGAAATCGCTTTTCAAACTTCGTCTGAAGTTTTTTCTCTTTGACCCTTTTTACAATGAGGTCCTCATAAAAGGCCCATGAACCGGGGATACCGTTCTCAAGCCGGACGGAGATGACCGCGAAATCATAAGACTTAAAAAAGGTTGCAGCGTAGTCGGTGACCTCAAATTGTACGGCAGAGGTTTCCTTTCCGGCCTCGATCTTGAGCGGCAGCCCTTCGATCTGAAGGATTGTTTCCTTTAGCTTTTCGCAATTCTCATCGGCAAAAAGGGTGGAGCATAAGATTAGGGCTAAGAATAGTCGCATAGGTGGCAGTTTATAGCATAAGGGAAATCTCTGGAACAGGGCGATTTAGCGTTTGAGGGCTTCCGACAAAAGAATAGCGACGCTGTACAATTGCTCCTTGGAATCAATTGAGAACGAGCGTTGGTGGGAATGGGAGGAGTCGATCTTGAAAAGGTATTTTCCTTTGTCCAGTTGCGTGGATTCACCCAAAGTTCTGAGGGCGTCTTTCACAAAATTAAGATGGAGGCCCTGGTTCCACACCTTTTTTATCGTTTCCGATGTAATTCCGGTGTGAAGAAGCCCTATGGGATGATTTTCATCGTCCGTTACAAGAGCGCCACTCATACCGTGAGAAAGGACACAAGACTCCAGGTACAATCCTATGGGTTCTTCCACCTCTAAGCCTTTGTCTGAATAGCTGACAGCCAATGATTTTCGGTGCCTTATTTCCCCATCATAATTCCATTCAACCACAATTCTTGGAGAGATCTTATTAATCCCGTCACAAATGCGTGGCGTGAATAGCGCTCGATCTCTATCATTAAGAATGTCTGCGACGAAGGCAGTATCCCCACCTTTTCGAAGCTCAAACGACCAGACTTTATATCGTTGAGTGTTTTCCCGACCACCATCCAAAGCGATTGAATCCCATCTCTTTCGATCGGATGCGGGAATTTTCAAGAGAGCGAAGTCGAAGAGTTTTTCATCTCCTTTTGAGGAAGGTATTTCCTCTTTCGCAAGGGGAAAATGACTTTGCTTTCCAGTCCTAGAATCGAAATAGTAAACTAGAACTGACTGAGATCCGGCGATGCAATGAGCGGCCGTAGCCAGATAGCTTCCCTCTCCCAGATCCAAATGAAACGCATTGCATACCTGAGCAAATTTCCCTTCCTCTGTTCGTGCTTCAATTACCGCGAACGGGGAGGATTCGCCGATCTGGGCAGGAAGATTCCTGCCCCTTTCGTTGATGAGAAGGAGATCTTGTGCCGGAAGGGCGGTCGCAAGACCAAGTAATATCAAGGCCCTCATTTAGCATTACTTCCGTTTGAGCACGGGAGCGACGGCGGTGAATGTTTGAGAAAGATCACTCTCCACCTGAATCTGCACTTGAAAAACATGCAACTTCTTTTCCGTGTCCCACACGCGGAATACCTGGGGCTTGTGCGCCTGGCCTGGTGTGAAACGCACTTCTATCCAATCCTTGATCGTCTCACCCTGTCTGAGCCGTTTGCAGGCGGAGTCTTGAACGGCCTTCGGGTTTTGCTCGAAAATCAAGCAGCTGTGATTTTCCTGGTGGGATACCGCCTGGAGCTCTGGTCCCACCACGCGCTGTAGGAACTCATCTGCATCAATGTCGAACCCAATAATCGGGCGCCGCGCTGCGGGTTGTCCCGGTTGTCGGATTATGGCGCGGACCAATGCAGGATTCGTTCTCAAATCCGGGATGCCCTGATCCGTGAGCTCGCGCGCGCGTTCTAGGCCCACAATTGGAAGCACCATTAATCCCTGGGACTGACTCGGGTGAGCCACCACTGCGTGCTTGCCGAGCATTTTGGGTTCCCGAGGCGAGCCGGGGGGCTCGTATCGCACACTAATTTTGAGGGGAACCATGTCGTAATGCTCCCGAAAAAGTTCCTTTCCAATCTCAATGGCAGAGGGTTTCGCCGGATCGGGTGGAGGGGCCTGCAGGGGTGCCCTATTCATGCCAACCTTTAGCCTATTG
>JAHFAF010000542.1 GCA_023250715.1 Pseudobdellovibrionaceae bacterium
GGCCATATTAACGCCGCACTCTCAATATGTAACGGATACCTTTTGAGGATTACGGGGAGATTGGGTGTTCGGGCTCGCCTTCGGCGCGTTCCGCGGGTGCGGCTGCGGCCGGTGCGACAGCGGGAGCGACAGCCGGTGCGGCGTCGTTTGAGGTAACAGTTCTTTCCGGTTCGGGGGCTTTGGGGCTCACGGGAGCATTTTGCGCTACAGGTTCTTCCGGCCCCTTGGGGCCGCCTCTTTCCACGGCGGCCGTAGTTGAGTCTGCTTCGGTTATTTTAACTTTTACTTTCAACTGAGTTTCTTTGGGAAAACACGCAACTCTTCCCTGGTTGGCCGCATTTGGCGGGGAAACGAAAGATCCATCTGTCTCGATGCGAAGTCCCATTTTTGCCGCAGGATCGTCAAAGCTAGTGGAAGCGACCACTTGCGATTCCGTCGGAAAGCAGACGACATTGAGCTTCTTGGTTTTTTTCACGGGCTTGGCCGTGTTGGCTGCAGCTTTGGCGGTAGCTCCCGCGGTTTTGCGCGAGTTTAAAATGGCGGGCCCAGCTGCGCGTGGAGAACTCGCCGGAAAGGCATCTACCACCAAGCGAGAGGGGTTCGACAGCCAGAAGGCGTCGACTTGAATCTGCTGTTCTTTCAAACTTGCTTTGATTGAGATCGTATTGGGAGTGTCGGTATTGATCGCAAGGGGGCCTAAGTATTTGCTTCGGCCGGTGAATGATTCATTCATCGCGGCTTCGGGAATTGCTCCTACTAAAGTAAATTTATCGACGGTGATGAGGACATTTTTTTCCGTTGCTTGCGGGGTTACCTTCACACTAGCATTTCCCTTACCGAGCCCCTTACCCTCGAATTCCATTACCAGGCGCTCAAATTCCTGTTTACCATGGCGTTGAAAGCGGAAGCGTTTGATCTCTCCCTTTTCACCCATCGCCTCGGGTTTAGCCGCATCGTCCGCGTAGGTGAGGGAGGTGAGAAGTGAGACCAATAAAAGTAGAGTCTTGAGCATAAAGGATCCTCTAGGGGTTCATTCGTCCTATCGTCATAATATGATAATATCTTTAGGGAAGATGACTCAACACCATCCTATTTTTTTAGTTCTTGTCCTTTGTCATATTATGGGCTGCGCATCTACGGAAAGTACGCCCGGCGGCGCAGACGGTGTGCTTGAGCCTGTTGACCCTAGTGCGTCGGCTACGCCCTCTCCCTCGGTGTCTCCTTGGTTGCCCAAATTGATGGAGCGGCTCACTGTGGTGGGATACGAAGGGGTGGGGCTCACCTACGAAAGCGATGGAACGCTTGAGATGCTTTTCAAAGTTTTTTCCGATCCCTTAACTGCGAATCGCCAAATTCGCTTCGTCTACACAGGGCTTGCCAACGCTTACGACGCGAAAGCTCAATCGCTTACAGTTGGCGGCACGTCAAATGTTACGGCGATCTTAACTTTCATTCAGAAAAAGGTTCCGCGTGCATCTGCGAGCGGAGCGAAGCAGCCCTAGGTTTTCGGCCTCGCAACTACGGTTTCAATTGAGTCCAAATACTTCGGAAAGAATGTTCTTCTGGTAGGAGTTTACCGGGGGTTGGATCCATCCTGCTTCTTCAATATCTTCGAGCAGAAATAGATCTCGTCTGTCCGCTTTCAGCCTCAGGCAGATATTGAGGCGGGGATATTGTTGGGCAGTGAGTGACTCCAAATCTTCGGGTTGGAAAGCATCACAGTGGGGATCAAAAGAATTCGACGCTAATTTTCTTCCGCTCCTAAAATTCTTCCAGTCATCCAAACGTACTTTCTCTCCCCCCAATAAAGACAAAGTGTGCAGCGCGGCGATAATCTCTTCGTCCGCGAAATGGCCCATGTTTTTTTCGATTTGGGATACGATTCGTAAATCACGGTCGTACCGCGCGCGCACCAATCCATAACGGACTTCGGCTGCATTTCTGGACTCCAGCATTTTTAAAACTTCATCGGGCTCTACCTTTGCGTCCAACATCATTAGGAATAACCGCATTTCTCTCGGGTCACCAGTCAGGGGAGTCATCGCCGAAAAGAGTGATTTCAAATCCAGGAAAGAGAGGCTGGCGGCATCGAATAGCTCCACCGCTTTCAATAATGAAGAAACACTGTCCTTGGATGCTACGGTGGCTGCGAAATGCAAATAAGGATCCTGATTCGCGACAATCTTCCTTCCGTGATGGAATTTCTCCAGGTAAAGGTTGCTCAGTTCGATCAGGGATTCTTTGCTGAGAGAGGACTCGAGAATGTGAGCGAAGGCCTGCTGGGAAATGGGCCCGGAGAACGGCCCCAGAAACTCAATCGCGCGCACCCTCACATCCGTCTGCGATGAGACGAGTTCCTTTCTTTCCAAACCATACACCCAGGCTATCTGGCACGACACAACGAGGCCCAGAACAAGAGTGGCGAAGTTTGTCTCATTCCGGCTAAGAATAATTGCCTGCCGCCAAACTCTGGGAAAGACAATTGCAATGGCCACTAGCGCCGTTGCAAAAACACCAAACGGGGAAAAGAGATAG
>JAHFAF010000202.1 GCA_023250715.1 Pseudobdellovibrionaceae bacterium
TTGCGAGTATTTCGAAAGGAAGGGCCTCTTCGACTAGGGTAGGTTTTGCCGGGGCCGGGGCCCGAGCAGGAGTGGGGGCAGGGGCAGCTTCTGCCTTACTTCCATTTTCTCTAATGGTGAGCAACACTTTCCCAACCTCTAGAGTCTGTCCTTCCGCCGCGTGCAATTTATCTACAACCCCATTCACGGGTGAAGGGATCTCGACTGTTGCTTTGTCGGTCATCACCTCCACCATGGGTTGATCCTCTTTGATCGGATCGCCTGGCTTTACGAGCCACTTGGTGATCTCGCCTTCGTGAACACCTTCGCCAATGTCTGGTAATTTAAAATCCATCTACGCTCCACCTCGAATTTGCGAGCGTAGCGAAGCAATCTCGTCAACCTAGCTCCTACAATGAGACTGCTTCGCTACGCTCGCAGATACACCTAAAAGTTTTTCACCTTACCCACTGCCAGCGCCACTCGCTCGGGATCGGGCAAATAAATGTGCTCTAAAGTATAAGGAAACGGCGTATCGAGACCGGCCACTCGAGTAATCGGCGCTTCCAAATAAAGAATCGCCTCTTCTGCGATGATAGCGGCCAGTTCCGCCCCAAAGCCGCAGGTCTTCGGAGCTTCCTGCACAATAACCACGCGGCCCGTCTTTTTTACCGATTCCAAAATCGTCTCTTCGTCCAAAGGTACTAGCGTTCTCAAATCGATCACTTCACAATCGGCTCCACGTGGCCCGCAGAGTTCGGCCGCCTTCAAACAAACTGGCACCATCGCTCCCCACGCAAGGATCGTAACGTCTTTTCCCGGACGAACGACTTGAGCTTTGCCCAACTCCACCGTGTAGGAATCTTCCGGCACCTCGCCCTTCACCGAGCGGTATAAACGCTTCGGCTCGAGGAACATCACCGGGTCTTCATCCCGAATGGCAGAGATCAAAAGCCCTTTTGCGTCGTACGGATTGGAGGGCACCACGACCTTAAGGCCCGGCGTATGGGCGAAATAAGCCTCGCTACTCTGCGAGTGATAATGTCCCCCTTTAATGCCGCCTCCATAAGGAGTTCGAATCACCATGGGGCAGGTAAACCCTCCGCCACTTCTATATCGAAGCTTCGCTACTTCGCTTACGATCTGATCGAATGCTGGATAAATGAAATCCATGAACTGAATTTCCGGAACGGGCCTTAAGCCATTCACCGCCATGCCACAGGCCAAGCCGATAATTCCACTTTCATTCAGAGGAGTATCCATCACTCGAGGCTCGCCGAATTCCTTCTGCAAGCCCTCCGTAGCCCGGAACACGCCGCCGTTCACACCGACATCCTCGCCCATGAGAACAACTCGGTCGTCGCGGGTCATCTCCGAAAGAAGTCCGTCTCGCACTGCCTGAAGTAAAGTCATCGTCGCCATAAATGCTCCTAAAGAGGGAAGGCCTCGCTCGTGTTCTCGAACTTCCCGCGCAGCTCGCCTTCTTTTAGAAGGGCTTCCCGCTGGCGTTTCAATTGCGGCGTCATCTCTGCATAGACATCATTAAAAAGATCATCCAGGGTGGGAGGCGGCTCAGGCTCCGCCTTATCAATGGCTTTTGCAATGAGGTCCTTTAACTCCTGCTGCAAGGCCTCTTCCTTACCCTTGTCCCAAAGTTTCTTCCCCGTGAGATATTCCCGGAAGCGTAAGATAGGATCTCGCTTCTTCCACGCCTCAAAAAGTTTTTCATCCCGGTAACGGGTGGGGTCATCGGAAGAAGAATGCGGGCCCATGCGTAATGTGACACACTCGATGAGCGACGGCCCTTCTCCCTCCCGTGCTCGATCGACCGCGTCCTTCGTCGCTTGATATACCGCGAGAATATCGTTTCCATCCACCGCTATCCCCGGCATGCCATAGCCCACGGCTTTATCGACGATTTTTTTGCAGCCCGTTTGCTTCGAAAAGGGAACCGAGATCGCGTACTGATTGTTGGTCACTATCAGGACCGTCGGGGCTTTCATTGCTCCTGCGAAAGTCAGTGCCGAGTGAAAATCATTCTCTGAAGTCCCGCCGTCTCCGCAATAGGTGATCGCCACTTCCTTTTTCTTTTGGATCTTGGCCGCCATCGCAGCACCAACAGCCTGCATGCATTGCGTGGCGATGGGGCTAGAGATACTAAAAAGTCTCAAATCGGAAAAGCTATAGTGCACCGGCATCTGCCTGCCCTTGCACACATCCGCACTATTTCCCCAGAGGTTGCAGAGCATGTGATAAATGCTTGCCCCTCGATAAATGAAAAGTCCGGGCTCTCGATATGTCGGGAAGGCCCAATCTTGCTTTTCTAAAGAAGCGGCAGTGCCCGTTTGAATCGCCTCTTGTCCGAAGGAAGGGACGTAAAAGCCGATGCGCCCTTGCCGCTGGAGCATCATTCCGCGCTCGTCGTAAGCGCGCGTGAGCGCCATGTTCCGATACATTCTCAACATTAGATTCTTATCGAGCTTAGGATCGCGCTTCAGATCGACCGTATTGTCTTCGTTCATTATCCGAAAGCAATCTTCGCGCAGAACCGACTTCGCTGCGTGTGTTCCCTTGCCGTTTTTTCCCTTCGATTTAACCATCTCAGCGCTGACCATTTCTTAGCCGTGCCTCCAAAAATTTTTCCCCCGCCCGGTACGAGCTCCTCACCAAGGGTCCCGACGGAACAAAAAGAAAACCCTTTTCCAATCCTTCTCTCTCCAACTCTTTAAACACAGTCGGATGAACAAAACTCTCTACAGGCAAATGCCAGTTCGAGGGGCGCAGGTACTGGCCGAAGGTCAAAACATCCACTCCGGCCACTCTCAAATCCGTCATCGCCTGGGAAAGCTCCTCACGCGTCTCCCCCAACCCCAGCATAATGGAAGACTTCGTATGCCGCTTGGGGTCCAGCTTCTTTACGTAGGATAAAACCTCCAAAGACTGCCGGTAATTGCACCGGCCGTCTCGTACTTTCGAGGTGAGCCGCTCCACCGTTTCTATGTTGTGAGCAATAACGTCCGCTCCGCTTTCCACCACGCGAGCGATTGCTTTTTCGTCTCCTTGAAAATCCGGGATCAATACCTCGACCAATGTGTCCGGTGCCTTTTTCTTAATCGCCACCACCGTCTTGGAGAAATGCTCCGCCCCCCCGTCAGGGAGATCGTCCCGATCGACACTGGTGAGAACCACGTAGGTAAGCTTGAGCTCCGAAAGCGCTTGAGCTACTTTCTCAGGCTCGTGGGGGTCCAAAATGCCCTGAGGATTTCCTGTCTTTACGTGACAAAACTTACAGCCCCGCGTGCAGGTATCCCCCATAAGCATGAGGGTGGCCGTTCCCCCGCCCCAACACTCCGCAACATTTGGACAGGCAGCCTCCTCGCATACGGTGTGGAGCTTCAAGTCCCTAAAAAGCTGCTTAATTTGGGTATAGCTTTCCCCGCCCGGAGGGCGAATCTTCAGCCATTCCGGCTTCGGGGTTCTGGGGAGTGCTGGAAGCATTATCTATCGATTTGTAATAGAGAACTCCCCCTCGCGCAACCAAAGGAGTGCCGCTACAATACCGCTCAAAGGGGGCTTTATGAAGTGGGGTTACGGACTGGTTTTCTTTCTCTTGATGGCCTGCGGATCGGCCCACCATCTTCAGGACTCAGGTGCCCCCACGGAAATTACGGGGATTTGGAGACGCCAGTGTTTTTCTCTGAGTAGAGGGGGCTACGGGAAAGACTCTTTAGATCTCGGCAATACCGTTTTCGATTCGGATCAGGATGCCTATTCCGATTCTGGCTGTACCAAACACGTCGCCTCCTATCATTTCGCTGGGAAGTATGCCTTGGGTACGGGAACAATCGATTTGGATTTACAGTTTTTGGAAGTCACCCTCGATCAACAGAGCGATGTCGACACGTACAACACGTATGCGATTTGCGGGGCCTCCAATTGGGCCGTGGGAGTGAAAAAGGAATGCCCGAACTCCAAAAAGACTCTCTATCAAATTTACGCAACGGAAGGCTCTCAGCTCTACTTCGGAAAACTTGCTGGGCAAGATCCGGACTCTCCGGAAAAGAGGCCCACTTCATTGGATAGGGATCGGCCTTACACAAAATGACCGTATTTGCGAGCGGTAGCGAAGCAATCTCACTGTAAAAGCTAGGTCCATGAGATTGCTTCGCTACCGCTCGCAAATTCAATGACGGAGCCCACGCGGGAGGAGCAAGCGCTCTGTCCCCTCGAAAAACATTTGGACTAGCACTGCGAGGCCTGCCGCGGGAATCGCCCCCTGTAATATCATCCAGGTATCGTCGCGTCGGATCCCAATGAGGATAGACTCCCCAAACCCTCCGGCGCCAATAAGTGCGCCGAGTGTGGCGGTACCCACATTGATGACGGCCGCTGTTTTGATCCCGGCCAGAATGGATCGTGAAGCCATGGGAAGCTCTATCTTCCAAAGACGGTAAAAGCGGGGCAACCCCAATGCATCGGCGGATTCCAAGAGGTTCTTTGGAATATCTTTCAATCCTGTCGTCGTATTTCTCAAGATGGGAAGTAGGCCGTACAGAAAAAGTGCTATCAAGGCCGGCTTGGACCCAATACCCACCAGAGGAATCATGAAAACCAATAGAGCTAAAGAAGGAATCGTTTGAATGACTCCCGCAAGCATCAACATGGCCTCGCCGAAACGCGGGCGAATGGCGCAAAGAACGCCAAGTGGAACTCCCAAGAGAATCGTGAGAGATAAGGAGATCGAAACCAGATAGAGGTGGTTTCGTAAATCATTCTTGAAAATTTGCCACCAATCGGCGCGCGCCTTCACCTGCTTTACGGGCGCTGCCTTGTCCAAGAATTCCGCCGCCACCTGCGCTTCGCTTCGCTTCTTTATTTTTACTGCCGCGTTAAGCTCGATCATGGCACTTTCATTGATACGTCCGGCAAGCCCTTGAAGCTTTGTCACGAACTCAGGGGCTCTTTGCTCTAACTCCGTTCGGTAGAGAAAAAACGCCTGATACTCGGGGAAGATGTGTTTATCGTCGTTTAATAAAACTAAATCGTAATAGGGAATCTCGGCGTCCGTGGAATAAAGGTCTGTCACGTCGATACTTCCTGAAGCTAGTGCTCGGTACGCCAATTCATGTTCCATCGCGCGAATGTTGGAAGGGTCTAATCCATAGGTGGCTTTCACGGAGGGGAAGGCATCCAATCGATCCATGAATTCGGCGCTGAATCCAAAAGCCAACATGGAGTGCGCCTTTAAGTCGGAAATCGTATGAATGTTTAGGCGCTCAGCAAGGGTTCGCTTCATCCCAATAGCATAAGTATTGTTGAATCCCAGAGGCAGAGTGGAGCGAAGCCCTAACTTTTCAATCTCCAGCCGGATTTGGGGCAGGCTATTTGAAACCTTCCCGGCCAAAAGTTCCTGGCTCAAGGTTCCCGTGTACTCCGCATACACATCAATGTCCCCACGCAAAAGGGCCTTCCAAACGATTTGGCTTCCACCTAACTCCGCCTGGTGATGCGCTTCTAAGTTGGATCGCTCTGCCAGCTGGGTCGCAACCTCGCCCAGTATGGTCGACTCCGTAAAGGCCTTAGAGCCCACTCGAATCGTTTGGCCGGCAAACACAGAAGTGCCCAAAAGAAAACTAATGCACCACAGGCGATTCACTCCACCCTCCTTTCAGATCCAAGGGCTGGTGGGCGGAAAGAAACTGCGACACAAAATCCTCTTTTGGGGCGTCACAGAGATCCGTAGCGCAACCTCGCTGCACGACACGCCCCTCGTGCATGAGAATGATTTCATCCCCGAGAAAAAATGCCTCGGCCAAATCATGAGTAACCATAATCACGGTTTTCTTAAGCGTCCGGAAAATCTGTCTTAAGTCTTTTTGAAGGTCCATTCGAATCATCGGGTCGAGAGCGCCCATGGGTTCATCGAGAAGAAGTAAATCCGGGTTCAGCATCAAAGCCCGCATCAGACTCAAGCGCTGCTTTTGGCCCCCCGAAAGTTGCGCGGGATAACGATCGAGCGCGCAAGGAGGAAGCTTCGTGAGCTCCATTAGTTCCATGAGACGTTTTTCGCTCTGGCAAACATCCCGTTTCAAATACCGGGACATCAGCAGCACATTTTCCCGCCCTGTAAGGTGGGGAAAGAGGCCACCATCCTGGACGACATAGCCCACCTTTTTCCGAATCCGAAGTGCATTTTCAGAAGTCAGCTCTTCCCCGTCGAGAAACACACTGCCTGAGTCGGGCTGGATAAGACCCAAAATCATTCTTAGAAGCGTCGATTTCCCGCAGCCGCTGGGGCCAATCAACACTGCTGTCGTCGCACGATCGAGATAATAATCAATAGGCTTTACGCCGTACCCGCCTGGGTAGGACTTAGAGACGCCTCTTAATTCGAGGGTCATTTAGCCGTCCGGCCGTAGCGCATGGTGCGCAAATGTTCGGAGCTCACCACTCCGGGCTTCGTGTCGTAGCCCAAAAGAGCGACGAGGCGCAGGGCCTTGCCTTGGATGGGGGTCACGCGGTGAATGGTGTAGCGGCCCTGGAAGAGCACGAGTGCTCCAGGATCCATTTCCAATTTCACGACACCCGTGCGATCACCTTTCAACAACGCCTTCACACGGTCGTAATTCTCCGCTTCAGGATTTCGGATTTTGGGCACACACTCGAAATCTCCTCCCTCGTCCGCATCCTGCAAGGTAATGGAGGTGACGAAGTCGGTTTGATCGAAGTGCCAGCGCAAATAATCGCCGTCCTTCATGACGGCGACATTGAGAGCCCCCATCGGGTCGGCGTAACGAAAAAGTTTCTCTTTACCGAGTGCGGCCGCAAGGAACGCTATGAGGCCGTCCCACTCATAAAGTTTTCGAATCGCATGATGCGCGGGAATTTGATCGTAAGCCAATGCGCCTAGCTTCGTGGTCTCTTTCGATCGGTGGGGATGATCTTCCGGTAAAGTTGCGTTCTCCGGCTCGAGGTAAGGATTGCCTTCGACCGTGCTCCAATAAGTTTGAGGGACAATCGCCTTCGCCTCTTCCACCATCCGGACGGTCGCTTCCGACTTTAAAAATCCGGGAAGAACACAGCAACCCATCGATTGCAGCCGATCCTGGCAGTGCGCCAAGAGCTCCTTGGCCTTCGGCGCAGACAGGTCTGCTATAGGATATTTAATAAGATCAACAAGATAAGACGGAGAGAGCTCTTCCATCGAAGCCTCCACAACACTGTGCGTAATGAAAGTCTTAGCGCGCTTTTTGGGGGAGGAAAAGGATTAATCTTTGAAGGTCTTTAACACCTGCCCGTGAAAAGACTCGACCACTCGACGGGCCTCCAAAATATCGTAGATATCATCGATAAAGGACGTCCCATAATACCAAGAAGAATGATCCCCCCTGTGATGGCCGTCGACATAATATTGGGGACAGAGAATCTCTCGAACCGCTGCCAACTGCGTTGGTGGCAAAAATCCATCCAGGTCCTTGCCGAGATAAATGTCGATAGCCTGTTCGCCCGTAAGAAAAACACCACGGGGAAGGACTTCGTGGGTGATAAGATTCTCCAATCGCGCTTCTAGCGCACTAATGGCCACTTGGCCTTGCTGAACGTACTCCCCGATGTGACGATCCAGATTCTGTTCCCAGCTCGGATAGGCAGAGACCACTTTATCGCCGTAAATGGACACTTTAACCACCACGCCTTTGTAGACCCCTTCCAGAACCGCGCCTTTGAATTTTCCATTACCATCTAGCGAAAGACTTGCTACTCGAGATTTCGGATTTTTCAGAATTGATTGAACTGCAGCCGAGACAGTATTTTCATCCCACTCTATAG
>JAHFAF010000203.1 GCA_023250715.1 Pseudobdellovibrionaceae bacterium
CCTCATCCTTCGAAGGGGCTTCCGTGCCGGAGTAGTGTTCGTTCACAATTTCCATCAATCGCAGCGCGGCCTCTTCGATTTCGGCAAGGTGCCGATTCGTGCGGCTTGCTAGAAGGCTGTAAAGAACCAGACAGGGAATCGCGACACCCAGACCAATGAGTGTTGCATTCATCGCGGTTGAAATTCCCGCAGTGAGGAGCGAAGCGCGCTGCTGAGCTCCTGCGCCACCGATGGCTTGGAAAGATTGAACAAGTCCCAAGATAGTTCCGAATAAACCTAACAAGGTGGAAACGTTGGCGACAGTAGCGAGGTAGCCCGTTCTTTTTTGAACCGCGCGGTTCATCTGACTGACTGCCACTCCCAATCCATTTTGAATCACCGACTCGGGTTGGTGCGCACGAAGCAGGCCCTGCCAAACTACAAACGCCACCGGTTTTCCGCGGCGAGCCTGACAGATTTGAATTGCCTCCCCGACTCGATTGCTCAAAACGAGCTGGCGAATGCGGGAAAAAAATTTCTCTGACCCTCTCAATGGATAAGCCACATACAGGGCAAGTGCGCGTTCAAAGACAATGAAAAGACCAAATACCCCGGCCACTGCTATCGGGCCAAGGTGCAACCATTCCGGATTCATAAACGTGCCTCCAGACACTTCGCAGTTATAGGATCTATCGGCAGATTCGCGTACTTACATGAGTTTCACATGAATTCCGCGACCTCACGACAGAGCGCGCAAGATCACATCGCGTTAATTCCAACTTATCTGGAAAGGATTGGGATTTCGTGGAGGCGGCTTCAGCATTTCTAAAAAATTCGAAAGCCGCTGAATCCTCGACGGACCCAGCGGCTTTCGGTTTGGCTCTTCCTGGACAAAGAATGTTCGATTGATTGAGATTAAGTTTGATTTAGGTCCAGGATTTCCATTTAAGAGTTAATTAGATTCTGTCGCGTTTCGCGCAGAATCTACTTCTTCAGGATTCTACGATGTGAAGGGCCCGCCGGGGTGCCTTTCCAGCGGGCCCTTCGCCTCTCGCAACGCCTATTCTCCGCAGACGGAAATTCGAGGTGCCCTTCGTTTTCCCGCCCACTGAAACCAGTTTAGGGGAAATGGATTGAGAGAACGTTGAGACTCGAGGGCGATTGCACAAGCGCTAAAAACCAATCCGTTAAAAACACATAATATACTTATAAATCAATAGTTTATACCTCCACAGATTCGCAACTATTTCGGGAGATACTATTCTTAGTTGGCAATTGGAGGACAAATGGAAATCTTGATCGAAGTATGGGAAGAAAACGGAACAGGAAAAATTCTAAGGCTGGAAGGCGAGCATTTCACTCTCGGCCGAAACAATTGTTCCATCCCCCTAGAGGATTTAAATTGCTCTAGAATTCACGCGGAAATTAACGTTCTAGAAAATGGAGATGTCTACCTCAGAGACTTGGGCAGCACCAACGGAACATTCTTGAACGGTTCCCGACTACTCGAGGATTCTCAAATCAACACAGGGGATTCGATTCAGCTGGGAGACATAGTCATTCACGTCGCAAGAATCAACGGAGAGCAATCCAACGTTCAGTCTTTTAAAACGGAAGATAGCCTAACGGGCTGGCCCGAGTTTCTCGTTCCCGCCTTCAAGTAACCTATTCGACCGCCCAGAACGGGCACCGCTCCGTGTAAGGTTGCGATTTCGCGGCCGCTCTTCTTGCAAACTCCGTAATGCTTCCATTCCCCGGCACCTCGTCGATGGTAATTCCTGTCCCATTAAAAATCTCCCCCAATGCCGTGACACAATTATAGTGATTCTCTGGATATCTGTAGTTCATTTCACCGAGCCGATTGGGAATGAGCTGGTATTCTGCCTTTGGATTCCTATTCAATTCTCGAATATTTTGAACGATTCGATTCAATTGCTCATCGGTAACGTTCATGGGAACGCTTCTCGTGTGATCAAATCGATTTCCCATACCCTCACGCGCCCAAGTATCATCCACTTGAAAGGCACCTGGGACGGAACGAAACTTACCCGGCTCGTCGTTGAAAATGAGCCAATAATAAAGTTTCTCTCTCGTATGATTGAGCATGGGGTGGCCCCCGGGAAGCGTCGTAGTGGGAATGGGCTGCCATCCGAAGACTCTTCCTCCTGGAATCGTTCCTTGCGGCAGTCGAATGGCGACATGGCCCAGAGAATTAACGTCCACCATCTCGTTTATTTTCCGTTTTTGCTCCTCGGTGGCCTCTGACAAACTACTCACTCCGACAAGTTTCATGGCGGCAAATACATCAGGACGAGGCCGATACAGAAGCTCAATAGGCGGGGCAAAGCAAGGCTCTACCACGAAGAAAAAAAGGACCGCCACGAGTAAATGCCGTTCGAACATTCCTTACCTCTATGGCGAGCATCTCATTAGAATGCAACACAAGAGCCAGGGGTGAAGACCAAAAGAATACGAAGGAGTCTCAAGAAAGCTTTCGCGTGAGCGACCAATTCAATTGCGCCGGAAAGCCTATTTTTTGGACAGGCCCTATGCTCCTCTGCTAGACACCTTTTATGCTCGAAACAAGGCACCTCACCCCGAAAACTTTTGCCATTCAGCCGTGGAAGAACGGATTGGGTGAGACGAGAGAAATCGCTCTCGACTCGCAGAGACCTTACCGATGGAGAGTGAGTCAAGCCACCCTCTCCGGCGACTGCCCCTTTTCTCTCTTCCCTGGATACAAAAGAACAATAGTGCTTCTGGAAGGCGATTCCGTAGAGATTCAAATTGAGGGCAAAGAAAGAAGACCCCTCGTCCGATTGCTCCCCTTCACTTTTTCAGGAAATCTTCCGGCCCAAGTGTTCCTTAACGGAAGGGGAGAGGATTTCAATCTTTTCATAAAAGAGGGGGCGGCGAAGGGGGCACTTTACCCGGCCCATATGGGAAAAGGAGAGGACTATCAGTTTCCTCTCGCTGGCAACGAGCACCTCATTTATTGCACTCGCGGAAAACTGAAAGTCTTTGAGAGGAATCTCAACAAGACCTTTAAGCTTTCCCAAGGCGAAATTCTGATGATCCGAAGAACGGACAAAGAGGAGTACTTGAACGTCAAGGCCGTGGCACACGAGGGAGAGGTCAGCCTCCTGTGGGGGGTGATTCATTTACTCAACTGATAATGATAGTGTCGATTCATGCGAATTGTTTCCCTAATTCCAAGCGCGACTGAAATCGTTTGCGCGCTCGGATTCGAAGAGCAACTGGTGGGGCGCTCTCACGAATGTGATTTCCCCCGTCGTGTGAAGTGCCTTCCTGTGTGCACGGAGCCTGCATTCGATCCTCACGGAAACAGCAAAGAGATCGACCTACAGGTAAAAGACCTTCTTCAAAAAGCCCTGTCTATTTATAGAGTCGACACCGAGCTATTAAAGGACCTGGCACCTGACGTAATTGTGACCCAAGCCCAATGTGAAGTGTGTGCCGTAAGTCTTAAGGATGTCGAAACGGCCGTAAGTGGGTGGATCGCGAAGTGCCCTACTCTCGTATCTCTAGTCCCCAATTCTTTGACGGACGTCTGGGAAGACTTTCGCAGAGTAGCGACCGCTTTGAATATTCCCAAGCAAGGCGATGAGGTTATTCGGAGCCTGCAATCCAGAATGATGGAAATCAAAACCAAAGCAGCAGTTATCTCTGTTCGCCCTTCGGTAGCTTGTATCGAATGGATAGAACCCTTGATGGCCGCGGGAAATTGGATGCCCGAATTAGTGGAGATGGCGGGCGGGAAGAGCCTTATCGGTGAAGCCGGGAAACATTCCCCCTGGATGAAGAATGAAGAGTTTTGGAAGAGTGATCCGGACGTCATCATCGTCTTGCCCTGTGGTTTCGATATGGAAAGATCGGCCCAGGAGCTATTGGCCTTGAGTAAACTACCCGAATGGCGGCAGCTAAAAGCCGTGCGCGAAGGCAAGGTCTACGTTACCGATGGGAATCAATACTTCAATCGCCCCGGTCCCCGATTAGTGGAATCTCTGGAGATTCTTGCGGAGATTTTGCACCCAGCACACTTTCGGTTTGGGCACCAGGAAAGCGGTTGGCGGCCCATTTCTTAAGCAGGACTTGCCGCCCGTACCTGCCCTAATTAAAGTAGGGTCTCAAGCTCCCGTAGTTAAATGGATATAACGAGGGATTCCTAATCCCTAATTACAGGTTCGATTCCTGTCGGGGGCACTTGCGAAGCAGGTGCCCTGTGTGATGGGCAAACGCGCGAGCGTTTGCTCCAGGCAATCGAAGGGAAATTCCGCAGCGGAGCCAATGAAAAAGCTGGAATAGTGGATGGCGGGATTTCCCCGCCCGGAGCGGCCCGACGGGCCGTGGAGTGGCGATTCCTGTCGGGGGCACTTGCGAAGCAGGTGCCCTGTGTGATGAGCAAACGCGCGAGCGTTTGCTCCAGGCAATCGAAGGGAAATTCCGCAGCGGAGCCAATGAAAAACCTATTTGCTGTCGTTGCGAGCGAAGCGAAGCAAGCTCATAAGTTCACGTGCATGGACGATACAACGAGATTGCTTCGACCACTGCGTGGTCTCGCAACGACAAAAGACTCCCCTTTTAAGGGACGGTAAAGCTGATGGCATCGGTTTCCTTGGATTCTTTCCATTCGATATTGATGTAGAAGACAGCACCGGCCCAGGAGCCGGGGGTTCCCGTACATCCGGCGGCGACGGATTTGAACTGCAATTCAAAAGTCGTGGCCGTAGTGTTTGCGTTAATGGTCTGTCCGCTCGCCACGGAAGCAGTTCGAGTTCCCGAAGAAAGACAGGTGGGACCGCCCGTAGAAACATCCACAGCCGCGGCTGCCCCCATCTTGATAAAATTCAAAAAGGCGGTGGGGCCGCCTGTCCAATAGGCGGTGATCCTATCAACATTCTGATTCGCTTCGTAAGAACTACTCAAGGGAATATCGACGTTTCCGCTGCCGGAAGTAATGGTTCCGATCGCGACCTTTTGCTTACTCCCGTAGTAATTCATCAGATAGTTAGGTACCAAAAACTGAGGGCCCGCTATCGCAATCTGTCGGGGGCCCAACGCCACGGACCCCGTGATCGGCACGCTCGTCACGGTAATTACAGCATAGGTGGGAGGGACCGTATTGAAAGTAAAAGATCCGTCCGATGCTGAAGTGTTATAGACAGCCGTCAGAGCACCCGCAGAGGGATAACGAATTTCCACGGTAGCATTGGGAACCCGCGCATCTCCATCGCGCACAAAACCCCGCACCGAGGATAAGCGAAGTGCAGAATCAAATGTCATCGAAAGATCCTTGGAGTAGACATCTCCGACGGTAAGACCCGAAGCACCGTCCGATCCAAAACTCGTTAGGGTGGGCGTACCGGTCGTGGTGTAAGAAAAGGCGGTACCCCAGGCATCCGTATCCACGGCCTGAGACGTCGTATATTGATCGTTGAAGTAAGGCCCTCTCCAACCCGCCCCAATTCCAAATTGCGTATCGAATGACCAGGCTGTCTGCGCTCCCCGTGTCGTCAAACTCGTTAGAGTTACCGGTAAAGTGCCCATGTCGCCAAAGTAACCAAAATGAATTTTCTGCCCCTTCGCATCGAGGGCAGCATCCCCGAATATTGCCGTGCGGATCGCCTCCATTTTCACTCGCGTCTGCTCGTATTTCTCGGAGTTCTGATTATTCCTCACTGACTGAACGGAAATCCCGGCAAGAATGGCGATCAAGGCCACGGCCCCAATCACCTCGAGCAAAGTCATACCCGCATTTCCAGTGAGCAATTTCATGTAGAGAATTGAATCGTGTCCCTTCTATCAACGGAGGTCCAATAGATCGTCAGGAAATAATTTACCGGAGTCATGTCCGCGCTGAAGACTAATGTGATGGCACTAGCGCCCGGAGCCACGGTAAATGCAGCGCGAGGCTTAATCTTGACTCCGGACGCGATATTGGGAACAGCCTCGGCGGCGGCCGCTCCGAATTTCACACTGGTCAAGGTGTTGGCACTGTCGTGAGTGAGGACGATATAATCCACTGTCAGCGTCTGTTGATAGGCACTACTGATATTAACAGTCACCGTTCCCGCAGCATTGCTGGCGCTGCTCAAGGTGACCTTACTCTTGCCCGCAAGATTCATCGAGTGCTCCGCAACTGCCGTGAACTGTCGATCCACTACGATTCTTACGGGGCCAAAAGCAGGAACGGGGCTAGCGCCAGTAACCGCAAGCGAATGAATTCCATACGGAACGGTATTGAAAACATAAGTACCGCTCGCCGTCGATGAATTCGTCACCGCCGTTTGAGCTCCTTGAACTGGGTAACGGATCTCCACCGTTGCCGTGCCCACTCTCAGCGGCCCGTCACTCACCACACCTACCACCGAGCTCATCCACATATTCGTCGACATCGACATGACGAGATCTTTATCGAAAAGAACTCCTCCGTTCGCCTTATCCGCCGCTTGGCTTGTGATCGAAGGAATGGGAGAGGTTGTATAAACAAACGAATTTCCCCAAGCATCCAAATCTACGGCCAAGGCATTACTGAAGTTCTCAGCAAGATAAGGGCCTCGCCAGCCCGATCCGAATCCGTAAAAGGTGTCGTACGCCCAATTTGGCTGACTTCCTTGCGTGGTTAAACTTGAAAGAGTAACCGGAAAATTTCCCATGTCGCCCAAATACCCGAAACGCGTGCGGTGCCCCTCCCCATCGACGGTATCCTCTCCTAAAATGGCAGTGCGAATCGCGTCCATTTTGGCACGCGTCTCGGCGTAGTGGTTTGCATCGACATTGTCTCCCAAGGTAGTGAATGTCATTGTCGCGAGCACACTAAGAAGTGCAATCACCATGACAAGCTCGACTATAGTAAAGCCGGCCGTCGCCTTGCGCTTCATAGGGTCACATCCACTTTGTTGACTCGGCTTCGGTGCAACCACTCAAATGTCAAAGAGAGTGTGGTCCCTCCGGTTGGTGCCGCCGAAAAATCAATCTCGAGGGAGTTTTGGCTTGAGGATGCCGGGGCCACCATATCCGCGGTGAGATCGACGCGAACTCCATTGGCCGTGGCCGAGAAGGATTCCGAAACCCCGTTCAATTTCACCGTCGAATAGGTTCCAGCAAACCCACCGGAAACACTTGCCGTGATTGCATCCAATTGAACATCCGTGGTGTAGGTACTTGCCAGCGAAATGAAAACATTCGCCCCGCCGTTCGTCTTAAAAAGGCTGCTCGCGACATAGCTTACTCCCTCGCTCGTTCCGAAGAGATTGAGCAGCGAGTTGGGGACGTTGAGCACATCTCGATCGAGAGTGATTTGCCGAGGAACGAAACTGGTCGTTGGATAGGGACGTAGGGATCGAATGCCGAAAGGAACCGTTTGAAACTTGAAAAATCCATTTGCGTCTGTAATAGCCGTAACACTGGTAAGGACAGCGGAGGAGGGATAGACGAGCTCCACCGTCCGACTGGAAAGGCGAGCATTAAAGTCTTCCAAAACACCGGCCACTGAACCCAGCCGTGCAACTCCGGGAAAATCCATCGTCAGATCCTTCGCGTAGGAAGTTCCCCCAGCCGATCCATCGGATCCCAAGCTCGTTAATTGCGGCGTAGCCCCTGTTGAAAAGGTAAAGAAGCGGCCCCAACCGTCTTTCTCAAAACCCTTGTCGGCAGTGAGAACTGTTGAAACGAGGTAAGGGCCATGCCAACCCAATGCAAACCCATAGGCGCTTGTATAAAACCACGTTGCCATGCCGGAGGGGCGAGTCACTAGATTATCCAAAACGGTTGGCATGATTCCCACATCCCCGAAGTACC
>JAHFAF010000204.1 GCA_023250715.1 Pseudobdellovibrionaceae bacterium
CTTTACTGGGGTTGGGATTAAGCGCCCTGTTAGGACAGCTCACCTACTCGGAGCAGTCGAAGCTCACGTTGGACTTCATGCTGGGGGCAACGGAAATTTCCATGGTGCTCTTTTCAGTCTTCATGGGCATTAGCCTATTTCACCGAGAGCTAACGTTGGGCTCCGTCTCCATGATTCTCTCGAAACCTATCTCTCGCTCGAGCTTCTTATTCGGAAAATTTCTCGGGCAGATCGCGGTACAAACGACGGTAATTTTTTTGATGGGCCTCATCGTTTGTCTTTCTTGCTCCCGGTTCGAGGAGTTTATATCGTTTACTGCTATTGCGCAGACCCTGCTATTGACCGCGCTCGAGGTCACGGTGATTACATCTATCACCTACCTTTTCGCCGTAATTTCCGGCTCCGTTACGAGCAGTATCGCAACTCTCACGCTTTTCGCCCTGGGGCATCTTCGTGACGGCGTGACCGAGCTTTTGGGGCCGGATTCAAAATTGAGCTGGAGTACGCTGAGAGTCTTTGTCCCAAACTTGGAGCTATTCAACATGAAATCACTAGCCTCCTATGGGCAGGCTTTGAGTGGACCTGAGGTCGGGTGGGCCGCGACCTACGCCCTATGCTGTGTCGTTTTCTTTTTAATCGCAGCGGCACTCCTCTTTCAGAAGAGGGACATCTTCACATGACGTCAATCCCGGAACTGCTTCAAGCACTTGTCTATCAAGGCTGGGGAGCCCCTTTGAGTTTTGCTCTCGGCACACTCTGGGGAAGTTTTTTTAATGTCTGTATTCTCAGGATTCCCGCAGATCAGTCGATTGTAACGGACTCGTCGCGCTGCCCGAAGTGTCTTCGTGGCTTGCGCTGGTACATGAATATTCCGATTCTTAGCTATGCCTGGCTAAGAGGGAAATGCGCCTACTGCGAGGAAAAAATTTCCATCCAATACCCCATCGTTGAGGCCATTTCAGGCTGTATGTTTCTATGGCTCTTTCACCGCTTCGGATGGAATGGACAATTCTTGGCCTATGGCCTCTTCTGTTCCCTTCTTCTTGTGATCTCGGTAATTGATCTCTATCACCAAATCATTCCTGACGAGCTCTCACTCTCTGGCCTTGTCCTAGGTCTTCTTGTTTCCGTAGCGCTAAAGGACATTCGCTGGTTGGACTCGGTTCTTGGAGTCGTGGCGGGAGGGGGCATCTTTCTCGCAGTAGCCTATGGGTACGAAAAGGTTTCGGGAAGAGAAGGGCTGGGCGGAGGGGATATCAAACTACTCGCCATGATTGGCGCTTGGCTCGGCCTTCACAGCATACTCCTTGTGATTGTCGTTTCCAGTTTTCTCGGAGCTCTTGTCGGCGTGACACTGATGTTTTTTCAACGCAAAAATTTTAAGATGGCGATCCCATTTGGCCCTTTTCTCGCCGTTGGAGCATTCGTCTATCTTTTCTGGGGCCATGAACTTCAACTTTTACTGATACCCAATTATGGCATCGAATAACACGATTATCCTGACAGGCGGCGCAGGCTATATAGGGAAGTGTACGGCCACTCACTTAATCGACCGGGGCTACCGAATCATTCTCATCGACGATTTTTCAACAAGCAAACATCTAAAGGACATGCCCTTCGAGTGCATCGAAGTCGATTTAACGGACAGAAAAGCACTTCGCAAGGCCTGGGCGTCGCTGCCAAAACCATCTGGAGTGATCCACTTCGCGGCGAGAGCTCTCGTGCCCGAATCCTGCCAGGACCCCGCACTATATTTTCGAGTGAATCTGGGGGCCGCAAATAATATTGCGGAGCTAATTGTCGAAACTCCGGGTTGCCGGCTCGTCCATTCTTCGAGCTGCGCTGTGTACGGGATTCCTGAGAGACTACCCCTTCGCGAAGACTCGCGCCTCGAACCGGCCTCTCCTTATGGTGAAAGTAAAAGAATGGCGGAAGTCATTTTCAGCCATTTTCAACAGTGGCGGGGTTTGGGGCTTTTAAACCTTCGTTATTTTAACCCTGGCGGTGCCATTCAGTGGAAAAACACTTGGTTCGGCGAGGATCATGACCCGGAAACGCATCTCATCCCCCGTGTCTTGGCAGGCGCCGCAAAAAATGAGGTAGTTCAGATTTTTGGAACGGATTACCCAACCCCCGACGGAACTTGTGTGCGCGATTTCATTCATATTGAGGATTTGGCCAGGGCCCATGCACTTGCTCTAGATCTCCTTTTCCGCGAAAAACCGGAAAACATTCCCCGCGCATTGAACTTGGGCGCGGGAACAGGAGTTTCCGTGCGTCAAGTGATTCAAGCCGCCGAGGGATTATTGGGAAAAAAACTCAAAGTCCAAGAACATCCGCGGCGGCCTGGGGACCCAGCAGAGATTCGCGCCGATATCGGATTGGCCCAAAGGACGCTCAAGTGGAAGCCAGAGCGGTCCCTCAAAGACATCCTCGCATCCCATCTTCAATATCGAAAAAGTCTTTCTTAGAGATTCCATAGCTTGCCAGACCTGTAACCCTCCGGCATATATAGGTGTTTTTAAAATTTTGTCCCTTAGTGAACCCGTTCTACCCAGGGCTAGTCCGTTTTGCCGAACGTAAAATGACTAGTCCTCGGTTTTTCTACCCAGGGCTAGTCCGCTCCGCTGGACGAGCCCTCGGTTTTTCTACCCAGGGCTAGTCCGCTCCGCTGGACGAGCCCTCGGTTTTGGAGGAGATATGGAGCTAACTGTAATTTTTGGCATTTCGCTTTTGGCGCTGGTATTTGCCGTCCTGCTTTCTAACTTTGTAATGAAACAAGATACCGGCACAGCGGAAATGCAAAAAATTTCCAACGCCATTAAGGAAGGCGCCGAAGCTTTCTTAAAACGCCAAAACAAGACGATTCTCGTTCTCAGTTTGGTTTTCGCGGCTCTCCTTTTTGTCTTCTATGCAAATTACAAGGGCACGAACATAGCCTGGAGAATGACGATTGGATTTCTGCTGGGTGCCCTCTCCTCCGCCGTTGCGGGATTCATCGGCATGTACGTTTCGATTCGATCCAACATCAGATCAGCTGCCGCTGCACGCACCAGCCTGAATCTTGCTCTTCAAGTCGCCTTGAGAGGCGGCGCGGTCTCTGGTCTTGCGGTCGTTGCGATGAGTTTACTGGGCGTCACTGGGCTTTTCGTGGCCTTCGGTGGGCGAACCAGTCTGGGTGCCATGGAATTGAAAGATATTGCACTTCAGGTAGTGGGTTACGGATTCGGCGCTAGCTTCGTGGCTCTTTTCGCGCAGTTGGGTGGCGGTATCTACACGAAAGCTGCGGACGTGGGTGCAGATCTCGTCGGTAAAGTAGAAGCAGGCATCCCGGAAGACGATCCCCGAAATCCAGCGGTCATCGCGGATCTCGTGGGCGATAACGTCGGAGATTGTGCGGGGCGTGGGGCGGATCTCTTTGAGTCCACGGCGGCGGAGAACGTAGGCGCCATGGTACTTGGAGCCTTCTTAGCGATTAAGAATCCTGCCTTGGGTGTCGGCGCGGTGTTTTTCCCCCTCGTTGCCCGAGCCTTCGGAATTATCGCGAGTATCATTGGAATTTTCTCTGTGAAGATGAAGAACGAGAATGAGGACCCGATGAATGCCTTGAATCGTGGCTATTACGTCGCCACTATTCTCGCGATCGGTGGCTTTTTTATCGCGGTGAAGTGGCTCTTGCCCATCGATGGAAACATCTGGTTTTTTTGGGCAGGCGTCGTTGGAATCATCACGAGCTTTATGTTCGTCTGGATCACCCAATATTATACCGAGTACCGATTTCGTCCGGTGCGATCGATCGCGGAAGCCTGTGTAACGGGTCCTGCGACGAACATCATCACTGGATTTGCGGTCGGGCTCGAGTGCACGGCCCCCCCAGTACTCGTTATCTCCTTTGCAATCTTCACAGCTCACTGGATGGGTGAGCAGGCACTTCCGGGCGGCGGACTTTACGGCACAGCCGTTGCGACGATGGGGATGCTTTCTACAGCGGCCTACATTCTCGCAATGGATACCTTCGGACCCATCACGGATAATGCCGGAGGCATCATCGAGATGTCGGGACAGCCGGAAGAGATTCGTAAACGTACGGATAGATTGGATTCCGTCGGAAATACGACGAAAGCCCTCACGAAGGGATATGCGATTGGAAGCGCAGCACTCGCGGCCTTTCTCCTCTTTTCGGCCTACATGGACGAGGTGAGCGATCTCTTGGGCCGTGAGTTTAGAACGGTGGATCTCGCAAAGATCCCGGTCTTCATCGGCGGACTCATTGGCGCGGCGTTAGTATTCCTCTTTTCTGCCTTTGCCATCAAGGCGGTCGGCAGTGTCGCTCAATTTGTGATCGTGGAAGTGCGACGCCAGTTCCGTGAAAATCCTGGAATTATGGCCGGCACGTCGAAGCCCGATTACGGTCGCTGCGTCGATATTGTCACGGTGGGCGCCCTAAAAGCGATGATCACGCCCGGCATTCTCGCGGTCCTGGTACCGGTTGCTGTCGGCGTACTTTTCAAGCACGTCGGCAATGAACAGGGCTCGGGAGCCGAAGCAGTTGCGGCCCTTCTTATGGTGGGCACGATAACCGGAATTCTCATGGCGACCTTGCTGAATAACTCAGGAGGCGCTTGGGACAATGCCAAGAAATACATTGAGACGGGCGCCCATGGTGGAAAGCGTTCCGATCCGCATAAGGCTGCTGTAGTGGGTGATACGGTAGGGGATCCTTTTAAGGATACTGCCGGACCGTCCCTTCACGTACTCATTAAGCTGCTTTCGACGGTAACGTTGCTTTTGGCTCCGCTATTTATTTAGCGGCGGGAAGTGCGAGCAACCTCTCGACATTCGGAAGTTGTGCAATTTTGAATAGGTCCCGGGCTTGTCCGGAAAGGATAAGCCCGGACGTTCCTGCAAGATCCTGAACTACCTGTACGTCGTTCAAATCTCCGTTCACTAAACCGCTTAAGAGTTGTGCGGAAAAGACCTGCTTCGCGGGAACGCTTTGGCTCAGTACTTGAGGCAATGCCGGAAAGAGAGAGGCCACGACCTGCCCTTTTTGAGAAAGATCGCCTGAGCCCTTTGTAACAAGCTCTCTCAACGCCAATGCCGGATTCTTTTGTTCAAGGAAGGGAAGTAGGGCCGCCGCCAAGTGTGGGCTGTCTTGACTATTGAGCCCCCGAATCAAAGGCTCGATGTAGGGAATGAGTTTTGTGAACTTGTCCTTATTGGGCAGCGAAGTAAATTCTTTGAGCGCCATCAATCCATCTTGTTGCACGAGGGTATTGAACAAGAGCGCAATTTCCGGTGCATTCTTCGAGACCAGACCCTGTAGTAAAGACTGCCCGTAATCGACGAGCAACCTCTGCTCCGTAGAAACACCTGTGCGATTTCTGCCCATGGCGCCAATAAAATTCAAAAGGCTTGGGTTTTTCAATGAAGTTCCCAAAGCATCGGAAAACGGGAATGTCGTCGCCGGCGTTACCGCTTGCGAGACACCGGGCAAGAGGGAGAGAAGGGGCATAGCAAGGGAGGGCTGTTTTGATTGAGCTTGAATCGCCTGAGCTAGACCGAACCAGGTCTTCTCGTTCTGTGTCCCATTGAGGAGTCCCGCCACTACCTGCCCCAAAGGCCCGCTCTCCTTATCGGCGACGGCACCGAGAATTGGCGTGAGGTAGGAAAGCGCTTGGCTCACGCTCAAAAGCTGAGAAGAGAGCTTCGGATTCGTGTTCGCAATCAAAGGCACCAGAGAAGAGGCCATCCCTGCATTCACACCGGTGAGATTCTTCAAGGCCGCCGAGGAAACCGACCCCAAGAGTTGCGCCACGAGATCAGGAGAATCCTTCGTCGAGCCGGGCTTGAGAATGACAAGCACATTGGAAATCATGTCCCGGTTGCGGGCGGTAGCAAGCTCGCTCACAATCGTCGAATCCGCCTTTCCCTGAGAGGTCATCGCTTTAAATAGAGTGGGAATCCCGTGGTCCTCCAATAATCTCGTCACCGCCGCCAAGGAGACTCCCGCCGGTGAAAGCGTCCCATTAGAAGAAGGAACGGGGTGTAGCATAAGGTGGATGGGCCGGCTCTCGAGACACGGCTCAATCTTACAATCTGATCCTAATTCCAAATTCTGAATGAACGGCTCGAATCCGGGGGCACTGATGAGAATCGGAATTTGCGTGAAGAGGGCATCGCGAATAGAGGCACTTCTAGAAAGATGGAAGATTCCGTTTTTGTCTCCGAGGCCATTCAAGACGGAATTTAACGCTGCTTCTGGCGCAAGAGGAGAGACAGAAAAGTTATTGATGGGAGTCTGGCTAACTTCATCCAGCACCTGGCCCGTTACCGCAAATCGGTAACTTGCTTCTCCTGCTTCTTGAAAACTGGGAATTCCCTTTCTTGAAGAGGAGCTCGCTACGAATCCGTGCCTTCCATTATACGCGCAACCAAACAACGCCCACAAAACAATGAGCACACCGAAAATACTGCTCCACTTCCAGGACATCTCGCCTCCGGCAAAGTTAGATCTGTAGAATTCTATTTTGCACCCCAAAGATGGAGTGCATTTGGAGCAATCGTGAAGGTTAAAACATACTGTGTTATTCTCTTTCCAATATGGAAACAAACAGCTTAGGACATATGTTTCTTCAGGGCGGATGGGTCATGTGGCCCCTGCTTATTTTCTCCGTTTTGACATGGGCCGTTGTGCTCGAACGCGCCTATGTGTTTCTCACGGTTAGGCCCCGGCTTACGAAACTGGCCCAGACCCTCTCGCAGAGCTTGAAAAATGGGGATGTTAACTCTGCGCGTCAATTGTGTCAGTCTCAGCCCCAACCTTGGATTGGAGAAATTTTCTTGAGTGCTCTGGATGCGAAGAAAAAACGGGATGCCGCAGAAAGAGTCACTGAAAGAAACCGGGTACGCCTCGTCACTCAGCTTAGAAAGAATCTCTGGATTTTGGGAACCATTGGAAGCGCTAGCCCCTTTATCGGACTATTGGGGACGGTGGTGGGAATTGTTCGCGCCTTTCATGACATGGCCGAAAAAGGAGCGGGCGGCTTTAGTGTGGTTGCGGGCGGCATTTCAGAAGCGCTAATTGCAACGGCCGCCGGCCTTGTCGTCGCCATTATCGCCCTTCTCACTTACAACATATTTGTCACGGCGGCGAACCAGACCACAGGCCAATTGAAATTAACGCTCGAAGAAATTCTGGATCAAACTTATGGCGTTGCGGTTTAACGAAAATGATGACGATGCCATCGTAGCGGAAATCAATATCACTCCGCTTACCGATATCTTCCTCGTTCTTCTTATCATTTTTATGATTTCGAGCTCCGCGATGCTAGAGGGTGGGCTCCAGGTAAAACTACCGACGGCCAAGACAACAACCCTTGCCCAAAACCAAAGCAGCAAACCCACCTTCATCACCATTGCGAAGGACGGGCAGATTCTCATTAATGAGCGCACCGTTCAAGAATCCAAACTCGCCGAACTCATCAAAGAAGCTCTCGCCAACAGCACCGACAAGACTGTAGTCATCCGAGGCGATGAACAAATCGTTCTCGGAAAAGCGGTGAAGATTATGGATGCGGCCCGCTCCGCCGGTGCCGATAAGATCGCCCTCGCGACTCAGGCGCCCGGCGGCTGATCTACTTTGGTTCCCCTGGTGTAGAAATTTCTCTCTGCTTCCAGAAGTGATTAGCGCGGGGGGATCGCACTAGGCGCCGGGTAGATTTGAGGGAACGAAGAATTCGGTATAGCCACACGAACAGGAGAGGAAGAAGCCTCTTGGCAGCAAAC
>JAHFAF010000205.1 GCA_023250715.1 Pseudobdellovibrionaceae bacterium
CCTTCAGGCAACAACCAACAAGGCATTCTTGGAAGTCTGCGGCGGAGGCCACAGCCTCTACAGCCCCCCGGAAGAAAAGGGACGCGTCAGTTTCACTAAGCTCCTCGACGTTACATTCACTTCTACCGCCGAGGAATTTTCCCGAATCCGAGCTTGCCCCTAGGACACCTATTCGTTCCATGGCTTCGCGGCAAAGCCACCCGAGAGACATCCCCTTTCTTTTGCCGCGAGTACTCCGATACTTGAAATATCGGAGTACTACTCCGAATTTTCATGGGTAAAAAATGGAGTTGATAGTCCGTAAGAATCTAAAAAATAGGCACTTAGCAGCTCTGAAAGATAACCCGGTCGTCGCTATTTTGGGCCCCCGGCAATGCGGGAAGACAACGTTAGCACGTGAATTACGGTCTGAGAGGTTTCTTGACCTTGAGAACCCTCGTGATCTGGCCCAATTGGAAAATGCTCAGACTCTCCTTGAGGCATCCAAGGGCCTCATCGTGATCGATGAAATTCAAAGACGTCCCGAGTTATTTCCTGTTCTCAGACATATCATCGATATTTCCCCGCCTCGCAGTAAGCGCCGGTTCCTAATACTAGGGAGCGCATCCCAGGAGTTAATTAGACAAAGTTCTGAATCCCTCGCCGGTAGAATTGCCTTTATTCCCATGACGGGTTTCGGATTAGATGAGGTCGGGGGAAATAAGATGAATTCCCTTTGGGTTCGCGGCTCCTTTCCGCGGTCATTTCTTGCCAAGAACGACGCGGTAAGCCTGCAATGGCGGCAGGATTTCATTTCGACGTACTTAGAACGGGACCTCCCTCAGCTGGGCATTTCGATTCCGTCGCAGACATTACGTCGCTTTTTGATGATGCTGAGCCACTACCACGGCCAATTGATTAACTACTCCGAATTGGCGACATCCTTTGGAGTCAGCGACAAGACCGTTCGCTCTTATATAGAATTGCTTGAAAGCACCTTCATGGTGAGACAGGTCCCCAAACGATTAGTGAAGAGCCCAAAACTCTATATCGGAGACTCCGGGATATTTAACGCGCTTCAAAATATCAAAACGTTTGAGGAACTCATTTCTCAGCCAAAACTCGGAGCAGCTTGGGAAGGATTTGCGTTAAGTACTTTCATTCACCTGACGGGTTTAGATCCTAAGCAGTTCTTCTTTTGGGCGACCCATTCAGGGGCTGAGCTAGACTTGTTTTGGAAAGAAGGAGGCAGGAACTACGGGGCAGAATTCAAGTATGCGGATGCCCCAACGATGACTAAGAGCCTTTATTCGTCGATTCAGGACCTTAAGCTCAAGAAAGTTTGGATCCTCTATCCAGGCACGCAAAGCTACGATATTCAAAAAAATGTTTCTGTAGTTCCCCTGACTGGACTTCTTAAGGGGTAGAGACTTGTTAGTTGGCCGCCGCTTCGGGAACTCTTCGACAGACCGGCGCAGGTTCGGCTGCAGGGAGCATTTTCCAGAAGGCCATCGCTTCACGGAGTTTGGGTAAGCCCATTTGCTCGAGCCTCTGAGCGAGAAGTAAAAGACTCTGAATTCCTGCCTCACCCTCGATGATTCGAGAGTTAAAGACCCACCACTTGCTATCGAATATTTTTTCGTTCCAGTGCTCGAGAAAGCGAGTCAAGACGGGACGCCATGGCTGCGGCGTATGTGGATCAGTAGCAAGATCCAGGATTCCTTTCAAACTCTGAATAAAGGATGTTTTAAACGATGGTCTTAGTTTCTGACCTATGTCGTCCGTCACGCCTGCGTCTATTCTTTCCCAGAGTCGGCTCGCTGGCTCCTCGCGATCCAGCTCGATGAGGGTCTTCAAAGTTTCATCCGGGCGTCCCCAGGTAGCGACTTGAGCGAGTACGTCTCCCTTAAGACTATCTCTAAGCTTGTCCCTAAGAAGACGCCCTACGCGAGGGGATCTATACAGGGTGGCATCATTCATATTCCGGATACTCTCTTTAGAATACTGTTTCCAATGGACATCATAAAGGGCCTGGACGAGATCCGATCGCGCGGCAAGAAAATCCTCTCCCCCTATATGTTCAATTTGTGTCAGCACGTAGCTCAGCCCGCTATACTGCGCCCACAGTGAAACGGAATGGGCGCCTATCTTACTAAAAACTTCGCGGAGGAAAGTCTTCCAAATCCGAGGATGGGTTTTGGCCACTTCACGAAGCGTTATTAGATGTTCCAAGCTGTTAGGGTTGATGAAAAGTTGTGCGGTCGAGGGGAGATTCTTAACCAGAAATTTTTCAAGCTCAAAGAGGTCCACTCCGGCCTTTTCCCCTTCGGAAAGGATGGAGAAGGCAGCGATAACACCCTGCGGGTGCTGGAGAAGAATTTCGGGTGAGCTCTTTTTTTCTTGAAGAAGCGTTTTGGCTTCTTCGTAAATCTCCTTGAGTGCCTCTACCTCGGGCAAGGATAGCCAGCGCAAAACTTCTGCCAATTCCTTCTCAGGCGAAGAAAGATGCGTGCGAATCTCAAAATGATTCCGCGTAATTTGCCGGAGAATACCACGAGAGGCTAATGAATTCTTGAACCCATAGCTCCCATTGAACATGGATTCCCCCTCTCCCATTTTCAAAAATCGAAGAAGGTAAAGGTAATTCATTCCCTTCAGAACGGAAGTAAGATCGCGAGTAGGATCCCAAGTACTGATATGAATGTGGTACGAGGCTTCCCCGTCATGGTGCCCCAAGGGATCTTGAAGGTAATTCGTGATGCCGGCCGCTTCCCCGAATATTTTGAGATCTCGAATAAATTCTTCGGGCCAAGAATTGGTGCCTTTGTCTTTTATCTCTACCGCCTGAGTTAAGGGTTCAAATTCCATCCCCTTAAGGACCTCTAATATTGGGCTTGGGCCCTCCGTACGAAGAGTCAAGTGAGCGTCTCCGTAATCCTTGCTGGCAATGAGCGCTTTGGACAGCGGATCGATGTGGGAGAGCCGCACCGCTTTTCGCTTGGTATCAAAGGGCAGAGCCCTCCAACGTTCCCTTAAGGTCTCCCATGCAAGTTGAGTGCGCCCGCGCGCCGAGCCTACAATCTCCGTGGGGGATTGGGAGGGAGCCTGAGAGAGGTTCATGGTGGTGGAAGCGGGACGCGCGGGCGTGCCGTCCGCTGCCAAAATCTTCTTTTCTGGGGGGAGCACTAGGTGCGAAGCTTTTAGGTCACTTTCGATTCCTGCTATAAGCTGGGCTCTTAATTCCTCAGGCAAGGCGGCCAGGTTATCGGGCTCGTCCAAATACACGTCCACCATGGAAGGAGTGAGTGCCGTGCCGTCGGGATCGTAGAAACGCATCAAGCGTTGCAATCGGATAGTCTTCAGCTCAATCTCTTTCGCTAATCGAAAATTTCCGTCGTACTGCCTTAAGTTTTCCGCCGAAGCAAAAGACAGGGGAAAAACCAGAAGGATCGCGGGAACCCATCCGAAATGCATGGAATTGTCGATAATCCTGGCCCCCCTTTATAGCTAAGATGCCGTCAGGGATTCTGGATCAGCCTCAATTGTGAATATTTCAAGGATGGTGTGGCTTGGGGGGCAAGGGTCTTGCAGTTACAATAAATCAACGCTCTGATTCAGTTGGGGGAACTGAGAATGGGTTGGCGACTTTCTATCCATGTGTTGATGCTGAGTCTTTTGTGTCTAGACTCTAGCCGCGCACTCGCGGGATGCGACATCACCGCCGATAGTTGCTGTCGAATTTTTGAGGAAATGGGTCTGGGGGATCGGATAGGGATTATTTCCCTGGGTTCCGCGGTCCATACATTCTCGGCTACCCCGAACGTAGTCCATTTGAAGCGCTCACAGCCTACTATCACGGAACCCAACAACTACAAGGTGGTAGAAATAGCCTCTAGCCCCGAGGAGTTGAGTGAGGCCTTCAAAAAAGCATTAGATGCCGAGGGAGTACCACAAAGTTCTAGGGACAAGATCCTCACTGCAATGGTCGAGCTTACCCAAAATGGAGTCGATGCCCATATTCGAAATGGGACAGAGCCCACGGGACGACGAATTGTCTTGCGATTGAAGGTGAGACGCCGTCAGGCCTCTGTCGATACCCATATCAAAGAGCCGGTGGATCAAATCCTCATCGAAGTCGCTGATAATGCTGCCAACAAGACAGCCAAAAAAAACTCCGGACAGTGGTTTAGCGGCGGAAGAGCTTCTGATGTAGACATGACGGAGATTAAAACATTTCTCGACCAGCAATCCGCTCTGCTCAAGAATCCTGTTCAAATCGCACGAGAGCGTGGCTTAACAAAGCTTGCGGAGTGGCAACGGGGGAAACTCTACGCGGAGATTCAAAAGGAAGCGGAAGCGCATAATGGAGATATCATAAAACGAATTGCAGACAGGCGAATCCCCCCGGATATCATCGCGGAGTATTTTGATGCCAAAACTCCAACTATGGAAGAGATTGAAAGGCAAATCAGCGAAAGGCCCTTGGACGAGACGGCACGGATTCGCCTCGAAAACTCCGAGGAAAGAAGCTTCTGGCTCTTCACACACTTCGAAATTCGAGAGCCAGAGATTGCAGTCGAAAGTAGAGAGGGGGGCGTGGGGGGATTTGGATCCGTGATGATGAAGGCGAGAGGAAGTTTGTGGGTATATGGCCCCAATCGAGACAGCACTGGAAACATTGTCGGCACGCGCACGCTTTACGTTATCGAGACGCCAAGCGGTTCCCTAACCGATCCCTCTCCTATGGGAGAAAATGAAAAGGGCGGCCCCAAGCGCATTTACAACCCCGCTGCACCACCACCCATTAAGCCCCGCAAAATTCTTCTACCGTAAGAGTATTCTTCTATTCACTGAAAGCAGCTAATCGACGACATCCCCATTCCAGAGTTTCACAAGAAAATCCTGCCAGTGGAGGTGGATCACCCCGTCAGCGTGCCGATGGAGCCTGTCCAAAGAAACGACATAAAATTTAGCCACACGTTTCTCTTCTCTCAGGGCTTTCAATCCCCTTAAATGTGCGGGGGAAACTCTTTGAGTGGATTTGAATTCGATGGCGGCCTCAGACCCGATAACCAAATCCACTTCCATCTGGGAAGTGGATCTCCAATAGGTCATCGGCTGATCAATATTTTTGTAATGCAAGTAGGAGCGGACTTCCTGAATTAGAAAATGCTCGAAGGCGTTTCCGAATAGCTCGGACTTTTCCTTGACTTCACCGCGGGACGCCAGGGCCCCGGCTACGCCGACATCAAAGAAATAGAATTTTGAAGTCTTGATCGCTTTTCTTTTTTTAGTTTTTAAAAATGGGGGGAGCTGAAATCCCAAAAGCGTGTCTTCAAGAATCTCATAATACGAGGCTACCGTTCTCGCCGGAACTCCGGAATCGTTTGCGATCGCTTCAAACTTTATTTCCTGTCCATTAGTAAGAGCACTCGCATCGAGAAATCTTACAAAATGATCCAACCTCTTAACCAAAGCCTCTGCTTGGATTTCCTCGCGAAGGTATAGCTTAATATAGTTTTTGAGTTCATCTTGGGGATAGTCAGAGAAAAAAACAGCGGGAAGGCCACCGCGATTCAAATATCTGATTAAGTCGAAATGTCTTCCCAACTCGTGGCAGGTGAGAGCGAATAATCGAGCCTCCCAAGCTCTGCCTCCCAGAAGGTTTGCGCCGCCCCTTCTCAACTTTCGAGCACTCGATCCGGTCAAAAGAAATCGGAATCCTTTCTTCTCAATGAGCCGATGAACCTCATCCAATAAGGCTGGTATTTTCTGAATTTCATCAATCACGACCCACTTTGGTTCATCTGGGATGATCTCTGAGAGGAGGGCAGGACGCCTCAAAAGGCGAGAGTAGAGATCGTCATTCAGTAAATCGATCACAGTAGCTTTTTGGGAAATGGAGTGCTGGATTAACGAAGTCTTTCCAGTACCCCTGGGGCCAAACAGGAAATGACTTTTCTTCTTCAAGAGATCTTCAAGGTTCAGGGCGCGTGAAATCAACATGTCTATATTATGCCGATTATCATGATATTCGGCAAGTATATGACAATTCTACCTACCGCACCGTTACGGTAAATGTCGCCGAGCTTCCGATGTTGCCCGGTTCATCGAAGGCTTTTGCTTGTAGAGCGTAGGCCTTTCTTTTGGAGGGGGTCCTCCACGGACAAACATAGCCGGTGCTGGACTTCGCACAGGAGAGCACAAGCGTTGTATTGAGCTGAATGTCTTTCACGGAAATTTCCACTTTCGTCACCCCGATATTGTCCGAGGCCGCGACTAAAATGGAAACAGTCGAGTTTCGCTTCACCGTAGAGCCGTCCGCAGGACTTGTAATCAAAGCAATCGGTGACGTTGTGTCCGGCGGTGGAGCGTTGTACACCGTCACAGTAATGCTACTCGAAGTTCCCATGTTTCCGGCAGCATCATAGGCCTTAGCCAGGACTGAATGCGAGCCATTGACGATAGTCTTGGTGTCCATAGCGGCACTATACGGGCTAGAGTCGTCGCTACTGATAAGAACGCCATCGCGGAAAAAATCTACTCGCGTGACTCCAACGGCATCCGATGCGGAGGCTGCAACGTCCACAGAGCCTGACACGGTGGTACCGTTCGCGGGCGAAGTGATCGCCACGGCGGGGGCTGTCGTGTCCGGCGGTGGCGCGTTGAATACCGACACGGAAAGACTGCCAGAAACTCCTTCATTGCCAGCAACGTCATAGGCTTTGGCCTGTAGGGAATGCGCACCATTCGCAAGCATTTTAGAATCAAAGACTGCGCTATAAGGAGCAGAATCATCGCTCAGCATGAAAACACCGTCGCGGTAGAAATCCACCCGTGTCACTCCCACGGCATCCGATGCGGAGGCAGTAACTTCCACCGCGTTCGACACCGTCGCACCATTCGCGGGTGATGTGATCGCCACAGCGGGTGCTGTTATGTCCGGCGGCGGGGCATTATTCACCGTTATTGAAATAGTGTTTGAAAGGCCTCTTTGCCCGGCGGCATCGTAAGCCCCGGCCCGCAGTGAGTGCATACCGTTTGCGTATTTCGTGGAATCCAAGCTGAAGCCATAAGGTTCTGAAACATCGGTATAGACGACGCTGCCGTCCAAATAGAACTCTACCCGCGTAACACCGACATCATCTAACGCTGATACCGTGCCATCAAAAACACCTAATACCGTAGCACCATTCTCCGGGGAGGTGATCGCAACGGTGGGGGGAGCATCATTATTGATCCTCACTGAAATGGAGCTTGAGGTTCCCTTGTTGCCCACCGGATCAGAAGCTACGGCATGCAATGTATGTGCGCCGTTATTAAAATTTCTAGAGTCAAAGGTAATGCTATATGGACTAGTTGGATCGCTATTAAGTAACACATCATCCAAGTAAAAATTCACCCAAAAGACTTCCGAATTATCCGATGCGCTCGCGGTGACATTTACGGAGAATCCCGAGAGTGTGGCGCCATCCGCAGGAGAGGTGATCGCCACCAATGGCGGAGTGTTATCGGGAGGGATGTTAGAAAACGTCACTGAAACGCCGCTCGAAACGCCCTCATTCCCGACGAGATCATAAGCCTTGGCCGTTAAGAGGTGCAGCCCATTGGAAAAGGCCTTAGAATCGATAGTCAGGCCGAAGGAACCTTCCACATCCGTGCCGACAAGAACCGCATCCACGTAAAAATCGACCCGTGCGACGCCCACATTATCTTGCGCATGCGCAATAGTGAAAAACGGACCCGAAAGAATAGTCCCGTTCGAGGGTGAGCTAATCTGCACCG
>JAHFAF010000206.1 GCA_023250715.1 Pseudobdellovibrionaceae bacterium
TTTGAAGATCGCGCTAGGACATCCGCGAGACAAGACCTCAGTTCCGAAACGGGAAAGATTCTTAAGTCCGGCATTCCGCTTTTGAAGGAGAAGCCTTTCTCGGGGAGGGCGGGAGGAAAATCAATATTCTGTCCACGAACGAGTCTCCACTTCCTATCTCCGACAGGGATTTCCTTTGTGAGCCTGGGCTCGAAAAACTGGTTTGGAAGGGTTTCACAAATTCTATAACGCCGCCGCGACTGCGCCGTTATCCAACCTTCGGCGGCGAGCTCTTCCATCGCCGCCATAATCGTTTGCCGGTGAGTGCTCAGGCACTCTGCCAAGACTCTGGACGAAGGAAGGCTCTCTCCGGGATTCACCTGTCCCTTACGGATTGCCGAGCGTACTCCTTCGGCGATTCTTAGGTAATGCGGACGAGAGTCCTTTGAAATGGAGAGATTTATATCGTTCACGGAGCCCCCAAAATCTGGTCGAAATACTTTTTAAAATCTGGACCTATTGATCCAACCAGGCAAGGGGTATTTTCACCTGTATCTGCGAGGCGAAGCCGAAGCAGTCCCATCGAAAGGGCGATATGCAATTCTACGAGATGTACTCGCAACCTAACACTGATGAGGTGGAAGCGATGTTGAAAGCGCAGCGCCATTGCCATTTGCTTACGCAATCAAGAGAAGGGCAGCCGCACTGCGGAATCTTCAATCCCTATTTGCAAGAGAACTTAGTGATGCTCCACCTTCACCGTAGGGATGAACAACTAAGGGACTTAAGAGAAAAGCCCGAGGCAAGCTTGGTTTTTACCGATTTTATTTCCACCATTCCTTCTTACTGGATCGATCCTCGCTACGGGGGCGCTGCCACTTCCTATTACAAGTATGCCGAGCTCAAGTGCCGGGCCGAAATAGTGAGCGATCCACAGAAGATGCGGCCCTGGCTCGAAAGGCTCATGCAAAGATTTCAGCCGGAAGGGGGTTACGATCCTTTAGATCCCAAGTCCGAAATCTATCGAGTTAGTTTTGAGACGATAGCGCTAGTCCTTTTTCACCGTGAAACTATTCGCACGAAATGGAAACTTGGGCAGAATCGTCCACCTGAAATCAGAGCAAAAGTTCTTGAAAAGTTAGGGAGGGCCTTATGATTCACAACTTAGAAATCAGCTCAGACAAAACAAAACTCGATCTCGATACCATTCATCAGTTTCTAACCCAATCGTACTGGGCGCGCGGAATTTCAAGATACAAAGTCGCCGATAGCCTGCGAAATTCTTTTTGCGTGGGTGCCTATTCCTTCGGCCGACAGATAGGTCTCGTGCGAGTAATCACGGATTACACTTCCTTCGCTTATCTTTGCGATGTCTTCGTATTGCCAGAGTTTAGGGGGAACGGAATTGCGCAAAGCATGCTGAGTACCCTTCTCGAGCACCCGGATTTTCAAGGTTTGCGCCGCTGGGTCTTGGTCACGCGCGATGCTCAAGATCTTTACAAGAAGTTAGGCTTCACCGAGCTAGAACCAGGAAAGTCGTTCATGCAAATTCACAAGCCCGATGTCTATTTACGCGTCTGACAGTGAGCGTGCTGCTTCATCATTGCCTGGCATTTCTTGAGATCTTCGTCCGTAATTTCCCAGACCTTTTTCCCGCCTAGGAACTCATTCATGGCAGTAAAGAGCTCGGGATCAAGAAATGGCTTTACCTGGCCGCGACGGTACTCGTTTTCCTTTTCGCTGTAGAGGCCGAGAAAAGTCTTGTCGCGAAACCACGATTCCCGATTTCGCTCTTCCAACTTTCTCAAAAGATCCGGCGTGGGGTTTCTTTGTACGAACTCGAAGAACAAACCGCTAGGCTGCATGCCAGGCGGAAACCACTCCCCGCTGAAGACTTGGATGAGGTCTTCGCTCTCATCCTTCAAAATAGGAGTAATGAAATTCACGCCGTGTTGAAGAGCGTGTTGGTGAAAAGCCATAAGGTCGGACGTCCTAAGGGCAACATGCTGCCAATGGGCTGCGGTGCGCTTACTGTCCAAAATATCTCTCACATGCGAGCCCACGTCCTTTGGTTCCGTAGGTTGAACAATTGCAAAGATTGTATTGATGAGATTGGGATTGTTTCCGACGCCACTCCCGATTCGAACGGCGAACGTCATCGATTCTTCGCCCTGCCCCTTCACCCACTCTTTTCGCTTTTCATAGAGAAGCTCTTCTTTAGGGACACCGAATATAAGACGGAAAATCGCGTAAGCGACATTGTACATTTGTGGCTGCACAAGCAGAGTCATGTGGTCTACGTGAAAATTGAGAAAGTCTGGTCTCATTGAGAGCCTCCCTTGGAAGTGCGCCTAGATTAACCCCTCTCCCAAGAATTTCAACAGGTACGGCATACCTTTGTGAATGAAAAAAAATCACGGTATCATTGTCCATGGCCCGCCGATCCACGCCCCTCGTCATTGTCTTCACTCTTTTAGTGGCATACACAATTGGCTCCACCGTTCTTCTCAATGGGAGAATCCCCGCTCTCGTTAATACCTGGTCGGATGGTTTCATCCATTATCGCTGGGCGATCTCCTTTCTGCCGGGCATCGTGCACTTATTTGGATTCGAAATTCGCCACCAGGATCAGGTCGTCCAATGGAATTCCACCATCGGCTTCGTGACGACGGGAATCGACCTTTTTGCTCTCTCTAAGAGAAAGTTTCACGCCTACTTCGTGACTGGGAGCAATGTTACCTATCGTTTCCGTCTGAAAAAAGATTTGATCACAAAAATTGGCCCGCTACTGCCGCCCTTCGAGGGAATTCCTCAGAAAGCGGAGAGAGTGCTTGAGCCAGGTGAGAAACCAAAACCCAAATGGGGCGTCAATGTTCAAAATATTCATCTCTCGGGCTTGAGGGAAATCTGGTTTCAACAATGGCGTTTCGAGGGGAAGTCTTCCGTGAAGGGGGGCTTTGAAATTATTCCCGACACGTTGGTGACGGTTGCCCCAGCCGTAGTGGAGTTTCAGTACGGTGGGATTTCCACCGAGGGGACATCCTTGTTGAACCCCGTTTCTGGGAAATTCGATGTGACATTAGATCCCTTCGATCCCAAAGCTCCCGATCTTGAGGATATGAGGTTTGTTAGCTTTAAAGGAAAAATTCAGTCTCAGGTCACTACATTAGACTTTTTGAATCGCTATTTTCTAAAAGTACCTTGGTTGAGAGCGGTCTCGGGTCAGGGGCCCCTGGAGATTTCCCTTCAAGTAGTGAAAGGGCGTCTACTTCCCCCCGTGGAATTAGCGATTCATTCCAAAGACACCGTATTCGACATTCTCGACAATCGTCTTCGCGGGGACGCCCATATCGACGGGAGAATTCAAGAAGGGAAGGAAAAGAAGCTCGAGGCGGTGTTAACCTTAAACTTCGATAAATTCGAGGTAGCCGATCCGAAGACACAGGAGAAACACCTGGAGGGGGACGGCTTCAAAATAATCGCGAAAACGGATCAGTTGGACCTCGCTACACTTTTTTCTAAGCTTACGGTGGATTTGGATCTAAAGGACGCGCGCGTACCCCGTCTTTCCTATTACAATAAGTACCTGCCACCCCATGGGAAGATAGAAATTCTCGACGGGGACGGAAAAATCAATGCTTCGATTCAGGCCGATAGCGAGGGCCTAAATGACAGAGGGAGGCTTGAAGTATTGGCGGGGAATGCGTGCGTGAAATACGCTTCCCTTACCCTAACGGGGCAGTTAAGAATCGACGCCCCTTTGAAGCACGGCTCGATTGCGAAAAGAAGGTTCGATATCTCGGAGACTCGTATACGTTTGGAAAATGTATTTGCGAAGGATGGGAACAAAGCGATCGATTCCCGAAAAAAAGGGTGGTCGGGGGAGATTTGGGCCCCCCAAGCGAAATTTCAGCTGGGGACTCCCGTTCAAACTTCTGGGCTCATCCGGTGTAAACTTCGCGATGTGAAGCCCATTCTTGCCATTTATAACGTGAAGAACCCCCTGCCGGAGTCTTTGGAAAAAGTCGCGGAAATAGTGAATCTCCAAGCGGCGGCGCGCTTCCAGATTAATAAAGATATCGTCGATTTCAAAGAGATCGATGTTCAGGGGGATGGTTTTCGTTTGCGGGGGAGGATTCGTCTACTTCCCTGGGAGAGCCGCGTAGCCCTTCTTGCGAACTACAACATGTTGTCCGTGGGACTCGGAAGAATTAACGAGGATTCTCGTACGGTGGTCCACGAAGCCGAGAAGTGGTTTTCTAAAGAAGTGAATTTCCTTCCCGTTCAGCCGGGCGAGCTTGGCGCTCCTGTAAATCCATCTGCCGTCAAAAGCGGGCCGTAGAGATCGGGTCTGCGATCACGGAAAAATCCCCAAGAGGCTCGGGCGAGTTGGTTTTCCTTCAAGTCGAAGGACGCAGTAATCACACCTTGTTCATTTGAGCCGAGTTCCGCTACCTTCTCGCCGCCGGGATCTGCGATAAAAGAGTGTCCGTAGTAGGTCTGCTGCCCTTCTTTCCCAATTCGATTTGCTGCAATGATGGGAATTACGTTGGATACCGCGTGCCCAATCATCGCGCGCTGCCAGCGGTCCTTCGTATTTAAAGAAGGGTTGTGGGGCTCGGAGCCGATGGCGGTCGGGTAAAAAAGAAGATCCGCTCCCTGCAATACCATCACGCGCGCACACTCGGGATACCACTGGTCCCAACAAATCCCGACCCCTATTTTTCCGTAACGGGTGGGCCAAACTTTGAATCCCGTATCCCCCGGACGGAAATAGAATTTCTCTTCGTAGCCAGGGCCATCGGGAATATGGCTCTTTCGATAAGTGCCTAAGCATTTCCCGTCAGCATCGATAAACGCAATACTATTGTAGTAAGCGTGGCCCGCTTTTTCGAAAAAAGAAATGGGGAGAACGACCTTCAGTTCGGCGGCTAACTTCTGAAAGTGCTCGATCATCGGGTGCTTTTCCGCCGGCCGCGCGCGTTTGAAAAACTCTTCCTTCTCTTGCGTGCAAAAGTAATGGCCCTCGAAGAGTTCGGAGGGAAGAATCACTTGAGCACCTTTCGCGGCCGCCTCTCGAACTCTTTCCGTGACTCGCTGAATATTTTCCTGAGCATCATCGCTCAAGGCAATTTGAATGGCTCCGACGGTAACTTTCATTTGAGCGCCTTTGGCTGTTGCTGCGTAATGCAATGGAAAGCCCCGCCACCGGTCAAAATAGATTTCGCGGAGACTCCAACCGTCTTTCTTCCCGGGAAGAGTTCCGCTATCGCTTGGACGGCGACGGAATCATTCGGCTGGCCATATTGAGGAACTACAACGGACTCATTCGAGATGTAAAAATTTACGTAGCTTGCCGCCAGGATTTCATTTTCCTCATCCACCACTTTACCTGGAGAAGGAAGGGTCAAGACTTCTAGCTTTCGCCCGTGCGCGTCCGACATGGACTTCAAATCTTTTTCAATCGCTTGCAATACATGCGCATTTGGATCGTCCGAACCGGAAGGATGCATACAAAGGACAACACCGGGCTTGATGAAGCGAGCGATCGTATCGATGTGCCCGTCGGTGTGGTCGTTTAATAGGCCGTCGTGCAGCCACAAAACTTTTGTTACTCCCAAGGCCTGCCTCAATCCGCCCTCGATCTGCCCCTGATTCAACTTTGGATTTCGGTTCGGGTTCAAGAGGCATTGGCGAGTGGTCAAGCAGGTCCCTTTCCCGTCCACATCCAGCGAACCGCCTTCAAGTACCCAAGGAAAGGTATGGGAAGGAAAGCCCGTAATCTTGGAAATCGCCGTACTTACTTCGGTATCGAACGGGAGGACATACTTTCCACCCCAGCCATTGAAGGTAAAACGGGCGGCTTCCACTTCCCCATTTTTTCCCCAAAGGAAAATAGGGCCCGTGTCCCTAAGCCAGATATCTCCAAACGGAATGAGATGAAAGCGGGCGTTCAAACCCCTTAATGCCTTTTCAGCAAGGGATTTGTTCTCGGCATCGGGAACGAGGATTTCGAGCCGCTCTCCGGAAATAGCTCGGCAAAGTGCTGTAAATTCCTGGCGGGTGGTTTCGAGATCTTCTTGCCACAGATCTCCATGGCTCGGCCAAGCAAGCCAGCAGGCTTCGTGTTCTTCCCACTCGGCGGGTTGGTGGGGTAGAGAAAAATTGGACTCCATAAGGAGTTATTTATCCTAATTCCCGCCTTGAATCGAGCCAATCGTGCTGCCGAAGTAACGCACCTGGGCCTCTTGGTCAGAGGTCGAGGTAAGGAAGCGGTATCCCTTATCGTACATTTGATAAGCCGCGGATCGACTTGCTGCCGCACCCCCCAGTGGAATGCCGGCAGCACGTGCTGCGGCCTCTATCTCGGCGATTGCGGCGGCATGAAGCACAGATCCTCTTTCCGCTTCCAGAGAAGTTGCTAAATCATAAGGCCCGACGTGAAGGACATCTATTCCAGGAATGGCACAAATGGCATTTACGTTTTGAACACCCCTTTTAGTCTCGATCATGACGATGGCCAGTGCATTTGGGTATCTTGTTTTCACGAGTCTAACGAACTCGGCGGCCTGCTCCGCTGTTTCCACGGAAGGGGCCACGATCCCTTGAGCCCCCGCTTTCAAATACGCTGGGATATCGGGGTGAGTGGAGTGACTCGCGCGTACCACGGCACTCGTTTGCGGAGGGAGCTCTTTAAAAATGCGTTCGATGCTCTTCAGGGAAAAGGGCCCATGCTCGGCATCGATCCAAAGGCCATGCTGGTCGTTACTGACCTGATTCGCGTAGGTCGGCTCCGGGGTCATAAGAAATCCGAGAAACACGATCTTATCGCTCTTAACGGCTTGCACGAATTTTTCGGGGGCAAGTCTTCCGGCGAGGATTGTCGAGTGTTCTTTACTGTCATCCCTGTCGATATCGAAAAATCTTTTTCTGTCCTTCAGGATCGCGGCCACATCATTTCCGACGATAAAATGCCGATAGCCTCTGTGCTTGAGAATATCGACTTCTTCGTGGGTGGTGGCTTGGGTGGCGAGGGGGATTCCCCTTGAGCGAGCCGCATGCTCGATTCGAGCAACGGCAACGGCGAGGCGGCCTGCTCTTCCGGCATTCCCTCCTCGAGAAGAGATATCTTCTCGCAACGACCAGTAATCTAGAATAATGAGATTTAATCCCCGGGCACTCGCCATTTCCACGGCTCGTTCTGCTCCAAGCTCATCCCCGATTCGGATGGCGCCCACAATCACGTCATTGGCTTTTTCCCTCTGTGTTGCCACCATTGCGAGAAATTGATTGGACTTCGAAGGACCCAGTGGGCGGTGCCCCAGAGGAGGAAAGAATAGTCGGTCTAAGAAAGTCTCGACCTCAGCTCGAGAGTGAGGATTTTTCAATGAAGCGCCCGTGAGGCCTGCATCGAGCTTTGGTTTTAATTCGGGATCGGTAGCGGACTCAAATCCTCCCACCAATAAGGTCGGGAATCGCTCGGTGGCGTTCACAAGTTGGCTGACCTGGAGCCTTTCCAACTTCGTCGCATCGATAAAGATCATCTGGAGAGAGGCGAGGGCGCCAAGGGTCTCGGCCGTGGTGATATTCGGAAGGGTTAATTCCACCCCGAAGGTGAGGGCTTCCGGGGTTGAAAGGGCCGCTTTGACTTCCACTTTGTCGTAAATTGTACGGGCTTGGGCCTTACTGACTTTATCGCAAACAGTTGAAAATGAAGGGGAACATAGAAAGC
>JAHFAF010000207.1 GCA_023250715.1 Pseudobdellovibrionaceae bacterium
GAGGAGCATTCGCCGACCCGCTTTTTTCCTATCGCGCTCAAGCTCTCTCGGGATCAGCAGTCGGCATTACATATTCATGAGGGACTTCACCGTTCCCTACCTCTTTTGGTGAGGGAAAACGAACGTGTGGTTACCCAGTTGACCCTGGTTTTGACGAGCCCGGAAACTTCCCACGACTCGGTGGCTTTATTAGCTTCCGATCTCATTCCGCTGCATGCCGATCGATTGAGCGAAGAAGAACACATTAAGCAGCCCTCTAATGTAGGGTATGTCTTCCGGCAATTTCTGTCGGGGGATGCCACTTCTACCTATCCAATAGATCGCATGCACGTGATCCATAGTGATCTTTATCCCTTCGGCGGAAAGGATGCGCCCTTTGGCTTTGGAATCGAAGCCTCGATGGTGTCGCGCCCGGGAGTTACGGAAACGGGGCCTTTGGGCCTTTCGGCAAAATCAAGAGTTTGGTCCGCTCGCGGATTCGACGTGGGAATTTTCGGGGCACTATCGCTAAATGTTTTATCTGCAGAGGAGTTGAAAAACTCACCGTTCGGTCGCGATGTCTTTACGCTTGGGATATCGATGAAAAAGAATTTAAACCGATTCTACGTCGAGAACCTAATAAGCTATACCTTCGAGGGTAAATCCAATCGTACGCTAGGTAAGATTGATTATCAGTATTCGTACGGCGGAGTGTGGAATGCCAAGATTCGTTCTGGAGCTCGCTTGGGGCGAATAGACGTAGGGGGATTCGCGGAGCTCAATCTTGCGGAATACTTTCGGGTCAATGGAGGAGCCTTTAGCACGGATTTGGGCAGGTATCGGATCCTGGCACTTGGGCCGGAGGTTGCGTACTCGGAAGAAGAGTTCACGGTTGGTCTTGGGGGAAGATTTCTAATCGACTCCACCCGTGGCGCAAACTTTGATTATTTAGGGGACTTAATGGGTCCGGGTGTCGCACAGGGTGGAATTCAATTATCGGCGAGTTATCTCTTTTAGTAGGAGCAGCGATGAGACGAATAATTTTATGTGTTTTTCTTATTTCCGCCTGTGGCTATCGATTTCAGCCGCCGATTGAGACCATGAAGCTCTCCATGGATGCGGTGAAGCTTATCGCGCGAGGAGAGGAGAGAGGGGATCTCGATGCTTTTTTCAATCAAGATCACTATGACATCTCCAATGAGCGAAGACTCCTACTTCGTTTTGAATCCCTTGATGCGGAGGTGGACAAAATTAGCGTGGAGGGAGGCAAGAAAGTTTGGGTGGAAATTAATGTCTATCGTGACGCCGATATTCCGATTGTGTTGGAGAATCTCAAGCTTTGTCCCGTCACTAGATCGTGGATGATGCTTGCGACATGGACGCACGGGCATCCCTTTGGAAAAAACGGAAGGTGGGAGAGCGAAGGCGGAGACTATGACTTAGCTGGATGCCTATTGGGTGAGCTGAAGGAGGGCAGTCCCCACACGCTTCATTTTGATGCCACTCAATGGTTTATCAACTACCCTCGCGCTCGTCGTGAGAACTACGGTTTTCTTCTGATCTCTGAGAAAGAACTTTCCGTTCAAGGAGAGCAGGCAGGCACCTCCGCTCCCAAGCTTGCGTTCGATAGTTATCTGCAATGACGGGACGCGCGATTACACCCTCCTACCCGGCCCGTATAACTGCCGTGTATGAAAATAATCCTTCTCCTCACCCTCTTGATTCAAAGCGTATTGTCGCAGTCGGTAACGCTGCTTTCTCCCACAGAAAAACGTGAAGTGGACGAAAGAATCCAGCGGTTTTACGCGGCACCCTTCGATCACCCCGACGTGCTTCAGTCTCCCGTTCCTAAATGGGGACTAGATACCGGAAATTGGAAAAAAGAGAGACTTCAATCGAAGAAAGATCCTTGTCCTGAAATGAAAAAACATTTTCCCGAGCTCTACCGCCACTATTGCGGTGGTTGGGAAATCATGGCTCCCAAAGATCGCGTCGAGTTTTTGGCAAAAGGAATAGAAAAACCTTCTGCCCTTCGGTACTCGCTCCAACAAATTCCCAATAAAGGCCAGGTGAAAAAGCCGCTTTGGTCGGACGATTATTGGCGTTCGCTCTGGGGTGGGCTGGGGTATCGGTACGCCGAGGGGACCGAGTACAAATCATTTGAAGATGCCCTCGCTGCTTATTCGCAACCCAATGCATGGACGGCGCTAGCGGGTCTTAGCGTACCCGAGGTAGGAAAAGTAACCTCGCGGTGGTCGCCCGCCGAGAAGTACGATCTTTCCGTTGGGGATGATACGTTTAACTTAACCGAAGAGCAGAGACAGGAAGGAAAAGATCTGCTCGCTGAACTTGGAAAAGTCCCGGACTGGATGGGGATTTGCGATGGCTGGTCGGCGGCTACTCTAATGTTGCCGGCCCCACAGAAGAGCCTGGCCGTGAAAGGGGCGGGCGGCGTGCTTGTCACCTGGTATCCCGCAGATATCCGAGCGATCGGGTCTTTGGCTTGGGCGAGAGGGAAGTATGCGACGAACTTTATCGGGGGGCGTTGCGATAGCAAAAAACCGGAAGTCTATCCGAATGGTCGAATCAAAGATCCAGATTGCTTCGATAACAGTCCCGCGACATTTCACTTGAGTCTTGGGAATTTGATGGGTCGTAACGGATTGCCCTTCGTGATGGACAGAGTTTTTTCGGATGAAGTTTGGAATCAACCGCTCTTTGCTTACGAGTTCACCTACTTCAATCCGCTCGATTCGAAACAAAGAAATTCGGATTGGAGAAGGGTTGCCGTTGAGTATGACGATAAATTCCGCGCGAAAGATCGCTTTCAGGATCCGCCGACAAGAGGAGTGGGCGTCAGTAAGATTGTCGGAGTTATTGCGACGGTGGTTTACCTGGAAGAACTTTCTCCTCCCGACCACGGCCCTCAAGTTGAGCCACCCTTGCTTGCCCGAAAAACCTACACCTACGATCTTGAGTTATATGAAGAAGGCGGCGATGCGATTCCCCTCGGTGGCGAGTGGCACGACAATCGCCACCCGGATTTTCTATGGGTTCCCAGGCCAGGCACCGTCGCCAAAACCTCCGAGGACAAGTTGCCAGTTGAGTTCGCGGGAGAGTTTACCGACGAGTTGAAGGCGCTAGCGCAAAAGGCGAGCAAGAAAGGCTCTCCTCTTTGCCGCGTGGTAAAGTATCTCTTCGAAGAGAGCACTGGGGAATCCGTCTATCTCTGTTCTCCGAATTAATGTACGGCGATTCCGGAGGGACCCGTGTCGGTGGTTTGACCGGATCCCAGAACAGTCAACTTGCAATCACTTGCGATGGAGTATCTCGAAAGTACATTTCCAGATCCGTTTGAGACGAAGGCAAAGGAAACTCCGGGATCAAATGCCATGTGAGTTGGGCCGGCTCCGGTGGAAAACATTGAGCTGGCTAGATCGGAAAGCTCTCCCGTCGTAGCGTCCCAGACGAGAATCCTCCCGCTATTAGAAACGGAATCAAGGATGTAAAGACATCGCTTCGTAGGATGCACTTGAAGAGAAGTGTTCGTCGGATTAGGGAACGAGGTTGAGGTCCCGCTCCCAAGAACTCCGGTGGAAGAATTTCTGGGTGCACTCACGATAATATTATTGAACAGGTCCACTTGAAATACGAAGGCTCCATCGTTTGAAATGGCAATATTTCCCGGGCTGGTAACCAGGCTGTAGCCAGTAGCATGATCGATCATCGAACCGCCGGACCCGACTTGATAGCCTGCGAGGGAAGGGGATCCGCCACCTAAGGTGGAGTAGAGAGAAGTACCATCCGGGGAAATGATCACGTCCATCGCCGAGCGGCCCGTTCCCGCTGTATTTGCTTGAGATAGCGAGCCATCGAGCTGAGAAATGAAACTTGTAATCTCAGTGGGGGAACTCCCGGTAGTTCCGAACGCCTGGTAGAGGATGCCTCCTCCGGAGGGTACGACAAAGTTCCTATTCGTGATTGCGATTGTGGTTGGGCTACCCGCTAATTCGGAAATCGCGCCGGTGGCCGTGATGCCATAGGCAGAGAGACTTGGGGTGGTGAGATTTAATCCGAATACCGTGGAGGTATTACTCGGGTGAATAAGTACCGAGGGGCTCCCCGATGCGGACAAGGGCCCTTCAGACAAAGCGGTCAGGGCACCGCTGGAGGTGATTTCAAATTGATCAATCTTATCGCTCGAGCTCGTGGCAACGTATAGGTAGGCCTTGTAGGTGAATGCGTTGGTCAGAGTCTTTGTTTGCTCCCCTTGTGTAACCACGACATCCGCCACGCCTGGAGTGTGGGCGCCTATGGTGCAAATTATCTGAGATTCAGTAGTAGAAACCTTCGCGCAGGATACGCCTCCGATAGTAACGGTCGAGCTGGACTCAAATCCCGATCCAGCTACCGTCAAAACGGCGTAGTGGGATCCGCTAGCAGGGGAGGAGGAAATGTCTCCCAAGGTGCCCGATCCCGATCCGCTTCCCCCTCCGGATCCATTCGAGCCGTCCGATTCACCCGATCCCTCCCCATTTCCCGCGCCATTGGTTCCACCTTGATTCAGGCCCTTTCCACAGGAAAGGGCGAGGAGAAAAAGGGCAGCGATGAGCGCTGTTCTATGCCGCATATCAGTCTAGAGTATCAGTTCAAGGACTGAACTCAATTCACGAGATTGGGATTATCGATGGGCGGGCTGACTTCGATTGGCTCAACGTGATTCGCCGTGAGATCTTCAAAGTGCACCGTCTTTCTGGCGTAGGGGGGCTTACGTTTTTTCTTCGAAGATTCCTGAAAGGCTCTTACGGCCTCTTCGTTCTCAGCGGCGACGGCAGCGTGTAACGGAGATTCGAAAACATCTTTTCCGCCGCGATCGGCGGTTTGGATCATGGAGTCGATTTCGTCCAAGCCTTCAGTTTCGGTACCGGTTGTCGGGCCATCCATTCCCGGAGATTCTTCCATGAAACGATCGAGGCCTGCTTCTAGAGACTTAATCGGATCTTCCGTGTCTCCTTGAAGTTGTTCGAGCTCTGCGAGCGGGGGAAGCTCCGAAAGTGTCTTAAGGCCGATGGTTTCCAAGAACTTCGGTGTAGTGGCGTATTGAACGGGGCGTCCGGGAACTTCCGCTTTCCCGTCCATCTTCACCAGACCTCTTTCCATCAGCACGCGCAACAGATGAGAGCTATCAATTCCACGCACCTGATCGATTTCGGCTCGTGTAATAGGCTGGCGGTAAGCAATGATTGCCAAGGTTTCGAGCGCAGAGCGGCCGACCCGAAAGGGCTTTGTCTGCAAGAATTTTCTGACCCAATCGCCATTCTCCACCTTAGTGGAAAAATGGAATCCTCCCTGGGCCTCACGGAGCTCTACTCCAAAGCTCGAATCCTGGTATCGGGCTCGGATCACGGCAATCTGCTCGGAAATTTCTTCCGGCGAAGGGCCATCCTCTCCAAACACCTCTTGGAGTCTTACGACAGATACAGGTTTATCTGCTGCGAAGAATATTGCTTCCAGGGCAGAGGCTAAATTCTCGGAAGTCATGCTTGCTCCATATCAATACTGGTCAAGTAGTCCGGCATTTAATTCCCTTAAGGGACGGGTCGCGCGAACCTGAATCGGTCCAAAAGTTTCGTGCTGCAAAATCTCTATGAACTTCAATCGCGCGAGCTCCAGGATTGCCAAAAAGCTTACGATAATATCGCGAGGAAGGGGGCAAGCTGGCAACAGGCGGCGCATCTCAACCACGGTCTCCTTTTCCAGAAACTCCGCAAGTGAAATCACCTTCTCCTTAATGGAGGTGGGATCCGTGGAAATATTGAGAGGGGGCCGGGTGGTGCGATTCACGGCGATCTTTAAGCAGAGCAAAAGTTGGTAAGAATCGATTGCCTCAAGAGGGGCACTCAATAAACTTTCCACAGGCATCGAATCTTGAATCGCTATTGGGGAGCGCGAGTAAATATCTCGGTTTAACCAAGGGACTGCATCGATCTTGTCCGCGGCTTTTTGGAATCTTTGATACTCCAATAACTGTTGGACGAGCGGCATGCGGGGATCGTCTTCAAGTGCCCCTTCTTCTTTGGGAAGCAGCACAAGAGACTTGAGCTGAATGAGAGTGGCGGCCATCACCATGAATTCGCCCGCGAGATCCACATCCGGGGTCTTAAGAAGTTCCAAGTGTTCGAGATAGGTCTTGCAGATTTGTGCAATCGGAATGTCGTAGATATTGATCTGCTCTTTTCGAATCAGGTGGAGCAGAAGATCGAACGGGCCTTCAAAAACTGGAATGTTGATCCGGTAGTCCTCTGACTTTTCCGGGCGAGAAGAGGCTCCCCCCCCTTCATTCATCGCTTGATCGAGGGCAAGCTTCGGGTCGTTAGAGCCAAGCGAAGACCTTGGCGAATCAGTCGAGCTAGCAGGGATCATTCATTCCTATATATCATCTTTTGTTGAGCTTGGCACAAGCTAATTAAATCAAACACTTGCGCCGCGTAATACAAAGATGCGGGTGTCCAGATCCGGGTGTGTTGCTAGCAGAGCCCAGAACCCTTTGGGAGTTCCATTTATTTTGAACGCCGCCAGAGCAGGATGGGATCGGTCTACGTCGTAATGACTTTTTAGAGATTGGAGGGCGTGGACCATTTTTTCTTTTCCCGCAAGGCGAGCCCCCCCTGAATCCGCGCGGAACTCTCTGCGTCGAGAGTAATAGGAAACTACAACCATGCCCAATAAACTGAAAAGAATCTCGAAAATATGAATGGCAAGGTAATGGAAAAAAGGACTCGGGCCCCGGTCTCGGTCTCTATCTCCGGACATCGCTTGAGTGAGGGTCCAAGCGGCAATGCGGGCAAAAAACATCACGAACGTGTTCACGACACCCTGGAGCAGCGTCATCGTCACCATATCGCCATTGGCGATATGGCTAATCTCATGGCCGAGCACTCCCTCAAGCGCGTTCGCGTCCATCCCACTCAAAAGGCCACTTGAAACGGCGACCAAGGCGCGGGATTTGGTGGGGCCCGTGGCAAAGGCATTCACTTCGGGGCTCTCGTAGATTCCTACCTGCGGCATCGTGGGTAATCCGGCCTTCTGAGCGAGCCGATAGACTACATTCACGAGGTCGCGCGCGCTCCCGCTTGCTGCCGAAGGGTCGATCACTTTTACGCCCATCATCCATTTGGCCATGACTCGAGAAAGGGCGAGGGAGATCAAAGCTCCACCAAAACCAAACACCGCGCAGAAAGCTAACAGTGCTTCGTAGTCAATCCCGTAAGCGTTTAGGTAGGGGCGAACACCGAGCAAGCTCAATGTGATGGATAGCGTGAGCACCACCAGGATGTTCACAATAATGAAAAGGAAGATGCGCTTGAACAAGGTATTTACCTCCAACCTTACAAGTATAGTGACGCTTTCAAGAACGTAAAGGAGGACAGGGTTTAAACGAAGTGCTTTAATAATCTTTCATGAAATTCAACGTGACCGTAAAACCAGGCGCCAAGCTCACCAAAGTGGAAATGGTCGGGCCAAGAGAGCTCAATGTGTGGGTGCATGCCCCGCCCCACGAAGGCCGAGCGAATGAAGCGGTGATCGATGCACTTGCCGATTACTGGGGGGTTGCGAAGTCGACTCTACAGATTGTTGCGGGTCATCAAGGGAAGCGGAAGGTTGTGGAGAAGTTATAATGCCATTGCGAGGAACCAAGTTCCTCGCAATGACATTTATGTAAACCGTCGC
>JAHFAF010000208.1 GCA_023250715.1 Pseudobdellovibrionaceae bacterium
AAACCAAAATAGCCATTTCGCTCGTGGATCTCCAAGAGATGCAGAACGCATTCGCGGAGAGGCTCGAAGAAGGCATGGATAAATTGCAGGCCGAGCGCCCGGACGAAAAAGCTAAGTAATCGAATTTGCGAGGCGGAGCCGAAGCAATCTTGCTGGATAGTGGATCAGTAATGGGATTGCTTCGCTTCGCTCGCAAATGCAGTCTTTATTCCTTCACGATAACGCGAATGGCATCGAGGCGAAGTGTGGCTGCGGCAAGTGCTGCCCGGGAATCGGAAAGTTTCTTTTCCAGCTTTTCAATCTCTTGCGGTGAGATGAGCTGATTTACTTCCGATAATGCGTTCAAGCGATCTATCTCGCGCTTAAATCTTCTTTCGCAACTCCCCCGGGCCTCTTCCAGAAGAGGGGCTGTCTCACGCATTAGATATTGGCTCGCTTTTTCATAAAGGCCGTGGAATCGATCTCTTAACGGACCAAAAGAATCGGCCATCTTCGCCGGTGCGGGAATGAATTCCACGGTTTCGAGCCCCTTGGGTGTTTCAATCCTCTGTCCATCCAGCGTAAGAAATACACGCACGGGTTTAAGAGGAAGATCCCTCTCCAGTTCTAGCGCAATAGGGGCCGTTGCCTGAAGGACGAAAAGCCATTCCGTTAGTGCGGGACCTTCGAAAGGGGCACCCCTCCAGCGAACAACTGTGGCCCGGCCGATATCTCCTTCAAGTACCAGATGCATTCCGCCTTGAGCGATCGGGTGGTCAAGGGTCAGGAATGCCACCTCTTCTCGAACGAGTGCTGTAGAGCGTTTGAAGGTAATCGCCTGATCGCCCCGCTCGCTCAATCCCGGAAAGTGCTCGACGAAGGAAAGAGAGTGAGTGGAAGCCTTCAGCGTCCCCTCGTGATCGAGTTCTTCCAGGTCTACTCCGAAAAAGTCGAAGGCCTTATCGAGAAAATCCACAAGTTCCGGGCTTTTGTCCTCTAGAGCGAGTTGATCGCGCAGGGCATTCCCTTTCGCTTCATTGAACGAATTGATGTCGATGAGAATATCGATACTTTCCTTTTGATCGGTGCGGATCTTTTCGGCGACGGACCGAGAGGTCTTCATCAGCTTTTCAATCTTTTCCCCTGCCTTCTTTCCGCCTTTGAGCGCTGCAATACATGCTTCCAGCCGAGGCTTTTGCAATTCCTCCAGGATCGGACCGCCATTCCACGGCTCCGTGAACGCATTGAGACCCTCCGCGTACCATCGGAAGAAAACTTCTTCGGGAGTATCTTCGAAGTAAGGTACGTGCACGTGAATGGGCCGGCTTTGGCCGATACGATCCAACCGTCCGATGCGTTGCTCGAGAACATCCGGATGGGTGGGCAAATCAAACAGAATGAGGTGGTTCGCGAACTGAAAGTTTCTTCCCTCTCCGCCAATCTCGCTGCAAAGAAGAGTTTGTGCGCCTTGAGTTTGAGAAAACCAAGCCGCTTGCCTGTCGCGTTCGACTACCTCGAGCCCTTCGTGGAAGACTCCGGTTCGAAGTGCTGCTTCGTCCCGCAAGAAAGCTTGAAGTTCCGTCGTGCGCTTAGCGCGAGCGCAAATGAGTAATGCCTTCTCCCCTTCTAAAGACTTCAAAAGATCGCTTAGCCACTTCGCCCGGACTTCAAACCATTGCGAAGGCCCGCCTTTTAAAGGACTCCTCACCTGGCCCGCCGATAAGGCTTCAATCTCTTCGCTTTCGAGCTCCTTGGGAGAGATGCCCTTTAGATATTCCTTCCAAGCTTTCGGGGCATCCAACTTGTGAGGTACGAGGCGTCGCTCGGGAAAACCTTGCAACCGGGATCTGCGGTTTCGCACCAGTACGCGTCCAGTTCCATGCCGATCAATGAGGGAATGAAGAAGTTCGTTGGAAGAATCGCCCGCTTTGTAATGCTTGAGGGCCGTCTTCACACCTTCATCGGAAGAGAATTTTTTCTCGAGTGTTTTTAAAAGGTCGGCCGAGCGATCCTGCTGGTGGACACGCTTTGATAGCGCTGCCACCTCATGCATTTCGGCGTATTGCTCCTGGAACTCCTCGAACTTTGGGAAACGTTCCGGATCCACCAAATGAAGCAGGCCAAATTCGGTTTGAATGCCGCGGCTCTCGGGAGTCGCCGTGAGTAGCAAGAGTCCCCGCGTGTGAGAAGAAAGTAGCTTTACGATTTCCCATTGCGGGCTCGGCTCTTCCGGTTCCCAGCGAAGGTGATGGGCTTCGTCGACGATGATGAGATCCCAGGGTTCAGCCAAGGCATCTTCGACCCGAATCGCATCTTCGACGAGAAAATCCAGCGCACAAATCACCTTCTGATTCATCTGGAAGGCGGACTTGCCCTGAGAAAGAAATTCCTCATCGTTGCGCTCTTCATCGACGACGCTGAACATTTCATTGAAACGGCGGAACATCTCTGCAAGCCACTGGTGTTTGAGAGAGTCGGGGGTAAGGATGAGAACTCGGTTCGCCCGACCCAGCGCCCTCAAAGAGGAAAAGATGAGCCCCGCCTCAATCGTTTTTCCCAAGCCCACTTCATCTGCGAGAAGGACCCGGGGAAATTCCCGGCGAGAAACTTCATGGGCGATAAAAAGTTGATGGGGAAGAAGGGCTACTCTTGGGCCTTGAAGGCCTTTTGCTTCAAAGCCTAAGTAGCGGCCCCTCAGGCGCCAAGCATCCATTCTCAAATCGTAAGCCTTGGGTTGGCTCCAATTCCCTTGGAGAAGAAGTGCTAAAGGGCTTGCATCTCCCAAGGCATGGTGGAGCTCGTATTCCCAAACTTCGATCCCATCACCTTGGTAGAGCAAAAGCCCTTCCTTCTCCACAACGATTTCGATGGTGAAGGCTTTTCCATTCTTGTGATTAGCTTTTTGACCTGGATTGAGGATGACCCGCTTCAGCGGGGCGCCCTTCCTATTGTAACGACGAGTGACTTCCGCTCCTGGAAAGAGAACCTCGACAAAACGGTCCCCCTGGAGCTGGATAACGGTGCCCAGGCCAAGTTCGGGCTCGAACTCGGCAATCACTCTCTGGCCGATTATCCACACCGGGCCATCTTAGCCCTGTGTGGGGTGATTTTCCAACACAAGTATGGAGGAGATCCCTTCGCTACAGCTCGGGACACGCCCCCGCAGCCGGGGGCTAGTTTGGAGCGAAGCCGAGCCAACCTTCGAATCGGTATCCTTGTTGCTTCTTGCGGGAAATTTCGTTCTTGTTGGTGGTGATAAGGTGATCTCCCTTGGTCTGACTGTAGAGCCGTCCGATCTGAGACCAAGCCTCGGGGCGTTGGGACGGGCAGACAAAGCCCAAAAGCCCTTCCGCCTGCTGGTTCTCACAATTCTGAGCGTTGCTAACGAAACGGTCTTCGCTCGCTCCCTTCACTACGCATCGATAGAGAGGGGTTTGGCAGTCGTTTCTCGGAGACCAATAGGTACGGAAAACGATGCCTTGGAATTTGTACCCTTTGTTCACGCTTGCGTTGAAGGATTCGGACTTACTTACCGTGTAGAGGTGCCTTCCGTTGGCCGGATTCACAAAACGCAAGACATCGAGCTTGTAATAGAGCTCATAAAACGCCTTTGCCAGCTCGTAAAATTGAGCTTCGTCCAATAGTTTTGCCGCCTGAAGGGCCTGCTGGCGTGCAGCCGCATAGGCCTGCAGGAATTTCGTGAAGTCGCCGCTGGAATCGGCGTTACTTAGATCATTATAGGCCTTGGAAAAAGCGCCGATTGTGTCGCTCGCGCTATTTATCGCATCGGTCTGGGCCTGTGTGTTAGTTGGAATTTGCTGAAGGGCTTGTTGGGTCTGGTTCAACCCAGCTCCTGGGTCGACGTAGTCGCTAGCGCTCCCCCCGGCATCATTGGAATAAGAGCCCGTGCCCGATCCGGAATTATTGCTCAGGTCTCCGCCTGAGTTGCTCCCTTTATTTCCGCAGCCAATTAAGATGAAGCTAAGAATCAATGAAAAGAGGATTTTATCCCCGTGTTGCTGAACCATGCTGTACCCCCAAATGCTGAGCGAGAAGAATCCGATGTATTACTAAAGCAAGATTGCGTCCAACTCGATCCAGCCCACTAAGAAGTAGTGACTTGGCGAACTTTTTTCCCTAGTCGATGAGCGAAGGCGAATTCCTAAGTCTCAACGCGAAGATGCGAAGACTAAACCTTGGTCAGGCGTTGCGGTTGGAGTTAACGCTTTGTTTTTTTAAATGAACATTCCCGATGCCCTTAATGAGAAGGCGCAAGGGAATTTCCCGAAGAATCGGAACGGAAAGAGCGAATCGCATTGCCTTGGGAATTTGGAAGGGTCGGCTGGAATCGAGGGCCTGAGAGATAATGAATTTTTGAAACTGCCCTTGGATGAATTGAATGATCTTTGTAGGGAGCTGTCGCTTTCTTTGAACTTGATGCAGCAGGCGAAGAGGGGCTTCTCCCTTCAGAAGAGATTCAGTCAAGACGTTGGCTGTGACGACAGCGTCCTGAATCGCATAATTGATCCCAACGCCACCGACCGGGGACATCACGTGGGCCGCATCTCCGATCAGCAAAAGCCCAGGTTTCGCCCACTCCTTGCAGCGGCTCGACTCAACGGAAAGAAGCGCAACTTGGGACCAGTCTTTCAGCGAGTCCACTCGGTCTGCGAAACGGGAATTTGTTTCTGCAATGGATTTTTTCAAAGCCTCGAGCCCTTCGGCGCGAACTTTTTGAAACGCATGTTTGGGAAAAACGTAGCCCACTTGCCATTCGTTCGGCCGTTCGAGAACGACGAGAATCCGCCCTCGTCCGAGATATCCTCCGGCCATATCCTCTGGATCGGTTGAGTGCCGGGGCAGAGTAAACCAAAGCACATCCATCGGTGGAGAAGTCTTTATAGTTTCAATTCCGGCAAGGCGCCGAACCGTCGAAGAGCGTCCGTCTGCCGCTACGGTTAGAGTGGAGTGAATTTCCGTTGTGCGGCCATCCGGATGGTGGCAGCGCACGCCCTTAACCTGACCGTTTTCGAGAATCAATGCTTCCACACTCGCTGGTTGAACGAGTTGAAAAGTGGGGAATTTTTTAGCGGCTTCGACCAGAGTCTCGATAAAACGGGCTTGAGGTAACATCGTAATGTAGGGAAACGGGGAGCCGGTCACGGAGAAATTGGCGGTCTGTAGGGTTTCCCTGGGCGTTCGTAAAGTGAACGCTCGAATCTTCGAGTGAGGAAGAGCCAAGAGACGGTCGGATAAACTCACGGCTTGCATTAATTCCATAGTGGGGGGATGTAGCGTGTCCCCGCGAAACTTTCGCTCGAAATCCGCATGGGCTTCGACCAATACGACAGATACACCGGCCCGTGCCAAAAGAAAGGCCAGGACCGAGCCCCCGGGCCCAGCTCCGACGATACAACAGCGCGCTTCCATCTTGAGTTCGAAGTCTATGCGATCTAAAAGAGAAGGCAATGAATCAGAAGCTCTATCAAGAATTGGTGGATCGGGAAAAAGAACGCGGGTTGCTTTCGAGCCTGCTTGAGCTCGCGGAGTGGGACGAAAGCACCTACATGCCGAAAAAAGGTGGCCCCTTGAGAGGAGAGCAGAAAGCGTATCTTGCAAAAAAACAGCACGCCCTTCTCAGTCACGAAAGAACGGGAGAGCTTCTCCATGAGCTCGAGGCGTCGAGCTGGCTAAAAGAGCATGGGCTGGAAAGAGCCAATGTTCGTGGCATTCGTCGTGCCTATGATCAGGCGGTCAAGATTCCTCCGAGGTTGATCGAGGAACTAGCGCGACTTTCTACCCCCAGTGTTGAGGCTTGGACCGAAGCACGTCGTCTCTCCGAGTTTGAATTGTTCGAGCCGTATCTCGAAAAGATGATTGCACTGCGCCGGGAAGTGGCAAAGGCCTTGGGATACAAGGTGAGCCCTTACGATGCTTTGATGGATCTCTATGAACCGGGGGCGACCACTGCGGAAATTCGCCCACTCTTTGCGACCATGAAAAAAGAGATCGGGAGTTTGCTGGATAGAGTAGGGAAGTCTTCCCGTCGTCCGCGAGGGGAGATATTTGAGAGGGATTATCCGATTGCCCAGCAAGAAAATCTTTCGAAGCTTGCGATGACGGCTTTGGGTTACGATTTGGACGCGGGTCGGCTCGATCTCACCACCCATCCCTTTTGTCGCGGAATGAATCCCGGAGACGTTCGGATCACAACCCGTTACGATCTGAAGGACGTGCGTGATGGCTTATTCAGTACGATCCATGAAGCTGGCCATGGCATGTATGAACAAGGCCTGCGTCCCGATCAATGGCCTCTGCCCGTCGGTAAGCACTGCTCGATGGGAATTCATGAATCTCAATCGAGGCTCTGGGAAAATATGGTGGCGCGGAGCGAGGCGTTCTGGGAGTTTTTCTTTCCCAAGATGAGAGAGCTTTTCCCCTCGGCACTTCAGGATGTTTCTCAGGAGCAATTCGTCTTTGCGGTGAATGGAGTTGAGCGATCTTTTATTCGCACGGAATCCGATGAGGTGACCTACAATCTGCACATCATTTTGCGTTTTGAATTGGAAGAAGCGCTCATCAAGGGCGATCTTCAAGCGAAAGATGTCCCCACGGCGTGGAATGAAAAATTTGAATCGATTTTTGGTATGGTTCCCCCGAAATCTGCGATGGGATGCTTGCAGGATATTCATTGGAGCTGTGGGGATTTTGGGTATTTTCCGACATACACGCTGGGGAACCTCTATGCCGCGCAGTGGATGGAGTGCGCACGGGCGGCCCTACCAGCTCTAGAGGACGATTTTCGCAGGGGGGATTTCGCTCGATTGAAGAATTGGCTCGCGACGAACATCTACGTTGAGGGGCAGAGGATGTTACCAGACGAGCTCTGCAATAAGATAGCCGGCAACGATTTGTCGCCTGAACCCCTACTCGCTCATCTGCGCCGCAAAATTGATAGGTTCTACTGATTGTCATTGCGAGGCCATACAATGGCCGCGGCAATCCTCATGCGTTCAGGTTGCTTCCTCGCTACGCTCCTCGCAATGACACTAGAGCGATTAGCGCGGGGAGGGCTTGCGCGAAGAGGATACGGCGATTCGCAGTCGCCGCGCCGTAAAGGCCGGCGATCAAGACACAAATCAAAAAGAAGACTTTGAAGGAAAAGGAGTCAGCATAGAGGCCCCATATTAGACCGGCGGAAAGAAAGCCGTTGTAGAGGCCTTGATTCTTAGCGAGGGAAGCAGTTTGTTTTGCAAACTCCTCGGTGAAGCCAAAAGCGCGTCTGACCTTAGGAGTCTCCCATAGAAACATTTCGACGATGAGAAAGTAGGCTTGGAGTAGAGCGACGATTCCAACCAATAAAGAAGACAGCATTTAAACCTTCCTCTTCCAGATTTTCTGCATCCATTTTTCCACGTCCCCGTACTTGGAGGGAATTTTCGATGACAGGATTTTACATCCCCTTTCGGTGACGACGACGTCATCTTCGATACGGATACCGATGCCGCGGTATTTTTTGGGAACGGTTTCATCGTCGAGTTGGAAGTAAAGGCCTGGTTCTACGGTTAAGACCATGCCGGGTTTCAATTGCCCCAACTTGTAGGTTTCTGCGCGCGCTTTCGCGCAGTCGTGTACATCCAAACCCAACATGTGACTCACGTTGTGCAAAGAATACCGACGATAAAACTGATTCTCCTTCTTTAGGGCCTCCTCGGC
>JAHFAF010000209.1:0-3286 GCA_023250715.1 Pseudobdellovibrionaceae bacterium
ATGATCAGTTGGACCGGCTACAAGCAAACGGGTGTTCTGTACGATCGGGATGCTCGTTACGCGGGTGAAACGAAATATCGGTTTTACAATCGTGCAAGCCTTGCCTTTGACGCCATCTGCGCGATAAGCAATTTTCCGCTTCGGCTCATTACTTTGTGTGGATTTGCTCTCACGATCCTCGCATTGGGCATCGTTTCCTGGATCGTTATCCAAAAAATTTCGAATGGCCTTCCCTTAAGGGGGTATGCTCTACTTGCTACCGGACTCTATTTCTTCGGCGGCGTTCAACTTTTCTTCCTGGGACTCATCGGGGAATACGTCGGTCGCATCTACCGCGAAACACAGAATCGTCCACTCTTCATCCTCGGGGAAGCGGCCCTGTCCGAACAAAAAGCCCGCCGCAAAAAGGTTGCCTAGCTGTTGCGGGGGTAATTCGAATTGCCCACAATGAATAGCGTGAGTTTGCCAAGCCTCATTGATCTCATGCGCTAGATTGTACTAATTGGAACGCGTGGAGGTCCTTATGACAAAGGTTTCGCTTCTTACTGCCCTTTTTGTGGTTTCCGTTTTTAGTTCCAGTGTTTTCGCGACATCGACGGTTTGCTCAAGCGAGCAGCTTTATTTCAGCGACATCAAAAAAGATCTAGGTATGCAGCCCTTGCCCGGAACGGTGTTAGGCACACGTGTAATCGTTTATGAGCGGAAGATTTTAGTGAATCATGAATTTATCAAGGGGTTGGGGCAGGGCCCTTTGATTCCTTACCAGGTTGAGCTCAAGGGAGAGGAAGACGTGCTTGAAGAAACCGGCGATGCCAGAAGGGCGGGTAGCCGCACTTTTAAACAGAAAGCCGTGCTTTCGAAGATGATCCTCTCCAAAGCCCAAAAAATTGCAAGTGAAGAGGTTGTCTGCAAATCCACTTGGGAGATAGCACAGTAGTTAGTCCACGCAGGCTACGCGTCATTTCCAGAAGAATTGGGATTCCTATTGCCAGAACTGCCGCGACTGGTTAATCAGACTTAATATGATTCAGACTAAGTCTGATCTAAGGGGCTGGCTGTACCTTGCGCTAGCCCTTTGGACTTTTACTCCCTCTTACGCAGGCCCTGAAGACGCCATCACCGTTGAACTGAAGACGGTCGTTTCCGTCCAAGTCACCGACGAGGACAAGCCAGAAACGATCGCCGAAAGAATGGGCGAACTCGAGGAGCGGCTCGAAGTGGAAGCCCCCGAGGCGAAGGGATATTGGCGTCGGAAATTCGAAGAAGTAAAAGCCAAATACAATTACGTTCAACGGCTGCGAGTGGGGCGCCGGGAAGTGAATGCCGCTCAGGGAGAGTTACGTCAGATACCCGTCGGAGCCGTGGTCTTTAATGGAGCCGCGGCGCTTATCGGGATCCACATTTTGGAATCGGCGGCCATTGGCCCTGGCTTCATCCTTCTGGGAAATACTCCGGGGCTTCCTTCGGTCATCGCAAATGGGCTCAAGATTTGGGGAGCGGCCCTCATCAATCCCATCCCGACCGGCGTGCCCTTTATTGATTTTGCCACCGAAAGTTTTTGTTGGCTCACCCTTGTTGTTGTGAAGACGGATCTTTACCACCGAGGGGTCTATTGGATCGAAATGAGCCTAGTGAAGTTGGGAGGGACACTTGGGAAGCTCATTGGCCTGGACCGCGTATGGAGAGCTCTGATGGAGCGGCAAAGTGGAGTTGATCGCCTACGCGAAGCATTCGAGCGGGGAGGGAGGGACAAGTTTGTTTTTCGGACTGAGGATCTTTCGTTCGAAATTCCTCGGCTTGCCCGACTGAAAGTTGGAATTACGGAAAAGAATGAAGTGAAGCTCATTTCATTTGAAAGGCTTCCTCTTGCGGACACTAGAGAAGGAAGGGCGGAACTTAAAATGCGTCTCAAGGTTTTCGGTAGTGATATCCAGGATGCTATCTTAAATCCCCGTCAACTTGTGGAGGGGGGACACGGAACTGAGACCCAAGAATCCATGTATGAAACGAAAGGCTCCTCCGTGCTATTGAGATCTCACTGGGTGGTCAAGCCGGGTATTTCTGATAAGACATGTCGTCTTGTAGTCTCGGCACTAAGTTCGGGGGCGGGGCTTTATCCTTAGTCAGGCCAGTGAGTGTGAGAACCTCTTCCGAATCGCGCACCCAATGGAACTTCATCTCTTCCTTTACGCCCTCGGCCAATTCCGACAATGCCCCTCTGTTTTGTTCCGGTAAAATCAAAGTGCGAATCCCTGCGCGATGAGCGGCCAAAACTTTTTCTTTAATTCCCCCGACCGGTAGAATAGCTCCTCTCAACGTGATTTCCCCTGTCATCGCAATCAAGGGATTCACTTCCGCTCCAGCAACAAGAGAAGTCAGCGCAATGTAGAGTGCGACCCCCGCTGAAGGGCCGTCCTTGGGAATCGCTCCCGAAGGGACGTGAATATGAAAATCCATTTTATCGAAGGGAAAATCCGACCCTGCCCAATCCGCGCGCACCCGGCTCAAGGCGATTTGCGCAGATTCTTTCATCACATTTCCCAATTGCCCGGTTAAAGTAAGCTTTCCCTTTCCATCCATTTTGGTGACTTCAATTTTTAGAATTTCTCCACCCACTGCGGTCCACGCGAGTCCCGTGACGACTCCGGGCCGGCCTTTGTCTTCGGCTAATTCATTGAAAAACTTTTGCGGGCCTAGGATTGAATCAAGATCTCCAGGGCTCACATTCACAAAAAGAGGAGGATTCAATGAAGCAAGTTTTTCGGCCGCGTACCGGCAGAATTGCGCTAGTTCTCTTTGAAGGTTCCTCACCCCCGCTTCCCGGGTGTAGCGATCGATTAAGATTCCAAGCGTTTCATCGGAAAGTTGAAGCTGTTCAGGTTTAATGCCGTGATCGGAAAGAGTCTTGGGCAAGAGATGATTGCGAGCGATGTGAAGCTTTTCCTCACGCGAGTAGCTCGTCATCTCGATTACTTCGAGTCGATCTCGAAGCGCTGGCGGTATCGTGTCGAGAGAATTCGCCGTAGTTATGAAAAATACCTTCGAAAGATCAAAGGGCACGTCGAAATAATGATCGAGGAAAGATTGGTTTTGCTCCGGGTCGAGAGCTTCGAGCAGGGCCGAGGCCGGGTCTCCCCGAAAGTCGGTTCCGACCTTGTCGATCTCATCGAGTAGCATCACAGGATCATTCACACCGATGCGCTTAATATTTTGCAAAATTCGCCCCGGCAATGCTCCGATGTAGGTGCGCCGGTGACCACGGATCTCGGCCTCGTCACGCACTCCG
>JAHFAF010000209.1:3296-7675 GCA_023250715.1 Pseudobdellovibrionaceae bacterium
GCCAAGGCTTGTCCTGACAAATTCTCGTCCCAATGCTTTTGCAATTGATTTGCTGACGCTTGTCTTTCCCACGCCGGGAGGCCCCAACAGGCAAAGAATCGGGCCCTTCAAATCTTTCTTGAGCTTTGTGACTGCCAGAAACTGCAAAATGCGGCGTTTTACTTTTTCAATTCCGAAATGATCCTCGTCGAGAATCTTTCGCGCCTCATCCAGAACGAATTCTGCTGGCGGGCGGCTCGAGCTTTTTTTCCAAGGCAGGGCCAAGAGCCAGTCGAGGTAAGTGCGGATGACATGATATTCGGGTGAAGAGCGCGAAATCGAAGACAATCGTCCCAATTCCTCCTGTGCCACCTTTTTGGCTTCCGAAGGCAGGCCCGCATCTTCAATTTTTTTCGCGAAACTTCCTTGAAGGCTCTGCTCGTCTCCCAACTCCTCGTGAATCGTGCGAAGCTGCTCGCGTAGAAGGTGATCGCGTTGATCCTTCGAGAGCCGCTCCATCATTTTCGATTGAATCTGGTGCGCTAGGGTCAGTTTTTCCTTCTCGCGCAGCATGATCTGGAAAAGTTTTTCCATCCGCGAATCGAGCTCGCGGCACTCGAGGAGCTCCTGCTTTTCATTATTCACAAGGTGCAAGAAGGTGCAGCAGAGATCAGAGATTTGCAAAGGATCGTCGAGCTGCTGGAAGAGCTTCGTCAATGCATCCGAGCCGGGAATGGCGGCAAGACCTAAGATGGCTTTGCCTAAATTCTTAATTTCTCTGGAGAGGGCTTCGACTTTCGCCGGTCTTACCGTATGGGGCTCACTCAGCTGCACTCCACGAGCGGTGAGATACCCGTCCTTGTCAAAAAATTCCGTGACCTCGAAGCGGAAAAGCCCGTTCGCGACGAGTTGAATTCCTTCCTTCTCCACTTCCGTGAGTTTCGAAACGAGGCAGATGGTGCCGATGCTGTGAAGGTCCTGCGATCCGGGATCCTCCTGGCTTCCATCTTTTTGTGCAATGACAAGGAGGGCTTGATGGGAGGCCTGGCACTCTCGCACCGCGCGCAAGCTCCTGGGCCTTCCCACGATTAGCGGAACAGCAGCGTTCGGGAAGAGCACAGTATTTCTTACCGGTAATACCGGCACTCTTTCCGGAAGCTCGATGGTGCGACGAGTCCCTTCCATAAGATCCGTAATGCTCTAGCGGCGCCGCATTTTCTTCACGCGCATCCGCTTCTTAGCCTTCCGGCGACGCGCAAGGGCGGGGTCTTGGCGTTGTTGCTGGCGCCCTCGACGAATTTTTGCTTTGCGCTGGGCCTTCTTGCGTGCGGTTTTTCTGGCTTTTGCCATGCCTACTCCTAGGGTTGTGATGACGCGATTACTCTACTGAAATCCTTCCCGAAAAGCCAGAAGCCATAAAAAGGTGTGTGGATACTTTTTCGGAGGCCAAATTAAACGCGGAAAAAGTATCCACACACCTTTTTGTGGGTTTAGGGACAGGCGTAGAGCTTTCTTATGGGGCTGGGAAGCCGAAAAAGCTGCTTACCGGTAGACCCTGATTTTCGATTCCAATCCACAAGGTAACTCCCATCCGATCCGAAAATCGACCGCTGGACCATCAAAATCCGGTCGGTCTCGCAGATCATTCCATCAATGAATAAATTCGCATCGGCTTGATAATAGGTTGAGGCTTTTCCTGCTTCGGGGATGGCTTCTAGAGTGGAATAGACTGGAACGGTATAAGGGAGTGAAGGCATATCCCTGGAAATCAAAACGGATTCGGAATCCAGGCAAACGTCAAAGAAAAGCCCCCGTTCATTCCACTCGAATTTCGCTTCTATCTTTCCGTCGGGATCAACCCTTAAGACTGTAGGGCTATAGGCGTGACTGGGTTTTGTCTCGGCGAATCCCACCCAAAGCTTGTTGGTCTTGGAGTTGAAGAGAATTTTACTATTTCCCCAAAAGTCGCGGCTTGTGGCCAGGGGAGTCTCTTTGACTAGCTGATAATTCGCATCGAGATGGGTTAGCCAAAGTCGATTTTCGTCCCCGCTCAAGGCCCAACGGGTGTTATTCCCGGCGATCACCCGCTTGGCATGGACGGCCCAGGGGGCTTCGACCATCTTTTGGACTTTGCCTTCCGTGTTTCTAATTTCAATGCTTTTCTTATCCGGAGAAAGGGTCAGAAATGCATCGCCGAGCCAATCGGAAAGTATCTCGCCCGAGGGGGCGGATATTTCATTCTGTTGCTTAGGGGCGAAAGCCGAGAGTTTTCCACTCTTAGCGTCCCGGACCCAGACCTTGCAAGTGGCCGGGTCGTACCCCTCGGAGGAGGTTTCCTTTTGAAGGATCAACGGGGGAAAGTTTAGTTCCGTGTAGGCGAGGTAATCACTGCCCACGAGCCATGCACCCAGAAAAAGTATCCACACACCTTTTTCTTTCTCATGAATTTCTGGGCCAGTCATTGACATTGGGCGTTGTGTTGGGTTCGTTGGGGGCATGAAGTATCTCATCGCGATCGCGAGTCTTTGGGCAGGTTTTAGTTGGGCGGGAATTCTCGAGACCACGGGAAAAGTGGTGACGACGATTGATGAGGTGCCAGTGAAGGAGCAGGCGAAGTCTTCACTCTTTTCCATGCCTTTGTTGCTCACCGGGTCGGGAAAGCGGGTAAAGAAAATAGTATTCGTCAAACTCAATGTCTATGTGGCGGCCCATTACCTCGATCCGACTGTGAAGCTGACGGCCACCGATCCCATGGCGGGAATTCGCTCTGCCAAGGCGAAGGCGATTCAGCTGACCTTCCTAAGAGATGTAGATTCCGGAAAGATTCGTAATTCGTTCACGGACGCCTTGAAGAAAAATAGCGTCGATATGGAAAGCCCCGTGATGAAATTAGCAATGAGTAAGCTCACCTTCGACATGAAAGAGAAACAGACTCTGACCCTCGTCGGTGTGCAGAAGGATGCAAATACTGAAGTCCTTCATTTTGAGTCCCCCTCGGGAACCTTCTCTGTGGAGGGGCCGGGAGTGGCCAGTCAGTTCTGGCAAATCTGGTTCGGCGAGCCGGAGGACGGCGGGCTCGAAAAACTAAAGACCGCACTCATCGGGACTGCGACGAACTCCTGATCGCAGCCAAGCAGTGTGCGATCGAAAATCTCCATAGATTAAAAGGCCCACTCGTGGAATACACCGTACCCCGCGGGGTGGGTGTCCAAGTTCCGGGCGGAAAATCTATCCAATATTCCATTTGTTAGGCCGGTGAGGTCTCAAAGCGTCAAAAAGTTTGGCGCGAGACGAAGGTTTTGACAGCTGTCACCTTTTGGCCCAGCGCTTGCTCATTCACAATGCTTGTAGGGCGTAAGCGTTTCGGGGGGACATATGGAGAGATTAGGTTGGGTTACGGGGAGATATTGGATCACCGTCTTCCTCTGGGCGATGGTGCTCCTCTTGGTTACAGGTAGGGAAGCTAGGGGGGAACAGGGTGGTAGGGGACGAGGCATGGCGGGAATGAAACACTTTGCCGCCCAGGAGCTTGCGCAGGATTGCTCGGTAGTGCGGTCGGTGGCAAAGCAGACCTTCGGTAAGTGGAGAGCTGCGAAAACCAATCTCACCGAACAGGAATTTATCGCTAAGCAAAAACGAACGGTGCTCGAGAGTTGCGGGCAGAGCCAGGGTGTTACGATCGATAGCGATCCCAATGAAGTCCAACTTGCGCAAATGTGCCCGGATGAATACGCCTCGTGGATGAACACGAGCTACCGGATGCGAGTGGATGAAGAGGATCGGCAAGAGGCCGAATACGGGTATCAAATTTTAGAGCTTTATCTGGATTGGAATTGTCCGAAACTACCCTCCGTTGTGTCCGTGGAAATGAAAAATCCTTCCGATCATTAAATGGTGGTGCGCCGGGGAGATGCAAAGTCTCCCCGGCCTTTTTCCTTTTGACTTGCGGACTCCCCGAGATGTCCGTTGCTTGACGGGAAAATCGGCAAAGATGGCCTCCTTGCCGGTTTTCCCGTCTTGTTTTTCCTCGACATTATTTTCCCTTCCGACGATATTATAAATAGCGTCATTGAGACTGCTTCGCTACCGCTCGCAGATACGTATTTGCGAGGCCGTAGGCCGAAGCAATCTCGTTTTAGAATCGAGAAATGGACCCACTGGGCAACAAATTGTTAGGAGTAGAGAGTGACCCTCGCGCGAGCACGCGTGAAACTCGGCCGCAAGATCTCTTGGGTCGACGTCGTCTTGTTTGTGGGGGTTTTTCTATTCATTTATGCCCTCATCGGGGTTGCGAACGAATGGGCAAGCCCTTACCGACCCACCACTGAGATCGATCTCGAATTTCTTTCCCTTCTTCGTTATTCCATCTTTTCCATGGTCCGCGTGACCATCGCGTACAT
>JAHFAF010000001.1 GCA_023250715.1 Pseudobdellovibrionaceae bacterium
ACGAAAGTATTCGGAATTCCAGCCGAGGTACGGCTCAAGCACAGGACGTCGATGACGGCGGTGACGTAAGGATATAGATTGGATCAACCAGCGGACATCTTGCCTGAATCCAGCCGGGAACCCGCGGGCATGCTTCGCATTGCGGGTTCGCAAATGGGCTGCGAGACCTTCCCGGTAATTCAGCTTAAACTTCGAGCGGCGCGAACTTCGCAGAAAGCCTACGTCCGCTTGTTCTCAGTTTAGCTTCATTACATGCTGCGGGTGCTCATTTCGGGGGCGGTAGTGCCCCACTCCATTCGCATCCTCGCATAGCGGGAATGGCCTCCCAGCCCACTTCATACTGGCGCAACGTTGTATGCAATTTTGCCTCTAAAAGCATTAGATCGTGGTCTTTCAACCACGGTCTAATGTGAGAAAATATGGATTTTTGGCCGGAAATCAATAAGAGTTTAAAACCAAACGAATTAAGGGAAAGGGAGATTTTCATTGGTTACAATTTGGAATGAAAAAGGCGTCTATTTCTTGTTCAATGATTACTCATGGAGTTAGTGCGGATAAATATGAAAAACGGATTGTTTATTCAGATTATTTTCTGTGCTATTTGCGTTGTTACAGTTACTCATGGTGAAGATTTAAGCAGATCAAACCCTATAGATAATTACATGAAGCATGCTTCTGAGGAAAATCCAATTAAGATCGAAAATTCAACGGACTCAAAGGGTAACCACAATTCTTTTTTAGAAGTTACCAAAATTATTGGCGGTACATTTATCATTTTGTTTGGAACTGGTAAGATTATTTTGGCCGACTCTCCTAAATGCGACGATGACGAGACTATGGGTATTAACATAGACATAGGTTTTTGTGTGAAGGGAACGCCGCACCCAACTAGGGAAAAAATTATCGGAGCATCGGCCATTACTTTAGGAGGAGGGCTAATAATCTGGGGGGCAATGAATCTTTTCGAAAATGAATCATACCGAAAATATAAGGAATGAAAGCCAAGAGAAAAACCGGCCAAAAATGAGAGGCAAAACAGCATACAACAAAGCCCAGCCAGGAACCCGCGGGCATACTCCGCATTGCGGGTTCGCAAATGGCCTGAGAAGGCTGCGCGGCAATTCGAACTCAATTTTGATCGGCGCGAACTTCGCAAAAAACCTACGTCCGCTTGCTCAAAATCGGTTCTCATTACGAGCTGCGGGCGCGGCCTCCGGGGGACATAAGCCCCACTCCGGCCGCGTCCTCGCTCAACGCGCATGCCTTCCCAGGCCACTTCTGGCTGGGCCAACGTTGTACACAATTGCCCCACAAAAAAAGACAGCCCCCCAAGAGAGAGGAAAAATTCAATCAAAGACGAACTCATAACCACTGATGCCTGGCCGAACGACGTTTTTACTTTCCAGTTCGCTGATTGAATTCAGTATTTCTACCTCCGAAAAAATATTCTCTTTTCGTTTCGACCATTTTTTAAATAAGCCAGGTAGTTCAAGTTTTTGTTTAAGCTCGCCAGTATTTATTAGGAACAGAACCGAACTAATTAATTCAAGCTCCCTATCAGATTCAATTGAGTTAATGAAGCTAGCAGCTTTATTAACGTAAGCCTCGAATTCTAGGACACTTTTTTCAAAATTTTTGCTAATTAAAACGCGCTTAACTTCGGGCAAGGCATCCCTGGTCTCTAACTTATAATATTTTTGGTACTCACGAATTTGAGTTGCCAAAATATCTATTGAGTGTGCATAGGGGCCATAATGGTATTTGGCGAACTTGAAATAATTTTTATTTGAAAAAAGATTCAAAAGAAAAGCGGCTTTTTGAAGCCGGAATGTATTAAATTGGCCAAGGTTTGATTTAAGCAGCATGAGAAGATAGTGTGAAAAGGTAAGCTTAGGAGCTTCTTTAACATCCGCGGCATAATCCTTAGACGGCGCATACAACTCGACGTAAATGAGATCGGTTACCTCATCGAGTTTATTCTCAATAATTTCTTTTACCCTTCCCCACTCTAATCCTCCATTTCCACATCCTAAAGGAGGAATTGCAATCGTAGAAAAATCGCTGTACTTAATTAGTTGAACAAGCTTGTCCATTCCTTGTTGAATATAGCTGTATTGCGATTTTGCTCTCCAACGGTCCTTTGTGGGAAAGTTAACTATGGTTTTTTCGTCTTCGTTAAATACGTGCAACTCGCCTACCGTAAGTTGACCGCTGTTACACGCTTTTATGTAGGACAGGTTGTTCTTAGGAAACTTAGTCTTAAACTGATATGCAATACCTTTACCCATGAACCCTTCGCAGTTCACGGTATTTACCAGGCACTCCGCGCTGGAGTCGAAAATGTTCCCAGTTTTAATCTCAATCATTTTTAAAACATTTTTGGACTGTTTGAGACAAAAAATGCTGCTCTAGGACAATGGCAAGCCTTCAGCCTCTCCACAGCTACTTTTGTTGCCGCATCGAAGGTGTATAAGGAGTGGAAATCGGATGGTATCACTTTATCTGGTGCAAGGCATTCCGCAAGACACGACGCCTTGCAGTCATCTTCTTGAAATTGGCGTGAATCCATATGGTCCCAATTGATTTTAGCATATCCTTCATCGAAATCGAACGGTCCACAGCTCGAGGTGGTAATGGCTAGCGGATGCTTGGTTAAGATCTTATATCCTTTGGCTTTGGCAAGAGCCCTTGCAACCGAAATATAAACAAATGGGTGTCCAGGCCTATTTGATCTTGCAGTCCATGCAAATGGGTTTTTAGAAAAAAAGTGAAAAGGCACAAACTTAAGAAGCCCCAAGGTCTTTCGTTTTGCCAGTATTTCAGGGTCAGCTACATCGACCATCTCTACCCCGTTTAGCGCCTCCCTGGAAAGGAGCCCCTTGGTAAAAATAGACTCCAAGTTATCCAGCGCTGTTATGTGGTAAACTAGCAACTTCGTCCGAGTTTCTCTTGCCATGCAAAATATGTAAATACAGCTGTAAAATCAGGCAATTGAAAATGTGGAAAAGGCCTAAAAAAGAGGAAGATGGGGGGCTGGAAAGACAAGAACAGGGTTCCCGATTCCGCTCCATGGTGTGGGGCAGCTCGGCGCGCCAAAAGGCGCTTGGCCTTCGGCGTGTACAACAAGCGGCATTACGGCGGCTTACTTCGCTAGCCTCCCAAATGGCTTTTCGGGTTGGCCTGGCTGTTCAGATTGAGATTCTAGCGGCGCGAACTTCGCAAAAGGCCTATGTCCGCTTGCTCTCATCTCATCTTCACAGCATGTTGCGGGCGCTCATTCCGGGGGTGGTAATGCCCCACTCCATTCGCGTCCTCACATGTCAGGCCAAACCCGAAAAGCCACTTCGTAATGCCGCGGACGTTGGCTGCAATTTCCATGGCCAAGACAAGACGCGCGCCAAGACAAGTGCCAAATTCATGAGTAGACTGACCATTAGGCACAAGGTTTTGGCCTGTTCGTCTACTGCCCTAAGATCATTTTCTTAATAGGGGTCTTTATCCTTTTCGTAATGGTCCAGTTGTACATGTTGCCTATGTATCCCTTACCTCTGTCTATTTATTGGATCTATTGATGATATAAGGTAGGATCAATTTAAGTGGTAGCCATAGATCCTTTAGTTTAGTACCTATAGATCCTTTTTCTCCTCGGTTTGTTGGCCGATTCCTAGACTTTGACCCTCATTCGGCGTTACATTGTTTACAGAAGGAGGCAGCATGGCGGCCAAAGTCAGCGAATCAAAATCTAAGGTGGATGGAAAACCTTTGGAAACAAAGGAGAAAAAGAAAACACAGCCAAGGGTTACATCAAACGAAATGAAGTGGGGCAAAGACGTTCTTGCACGAAAATGGACAATTGTTCCAAATTTATTGATCGAAAACCTCGCCGCTTTGGGAGTGAGGACTTCACAATTGGCCGTTCTCCTTGTATTGATAAAATATTGGTGGGAAAAGGACCGGCATCCTTTTCCGGCCATGTCAACAGTCGCAGACCAATTGGGAATTAGGCGTGCTGCTGTACAAAGAACGATCAATATACTTGTAAAAAAGGAAATCATTTCCAAAAAAAGGCGCAAGAGTAACCAGAATGGGAATATTTCAAATGAATATAACTTAGGACCTTTGGTAGCCAAGCTTAAGGTTTTGGCAGAAAAAACCTCTGCTCATGAAATAATTCAAGTTAGGGAGCGAAAGAGGTTTCGCTCAAGGACTGCTGCGGAGGCGAACCAGTGAACGCCGAACCTTTTGTAAGCCTTATTAAAATTATTCGTAAACATGGTCTCGGCGTCGCCATTCTACTTTACTTAGGGTACATGGGTTTAAACGGTAAAATTGAATTTTCTTACCCCAGGGAGACCAGTCCGGAAAATAGTCATTTGCATGGATCGAGATAGACATTCCAAACCGGGAAAAGAGGCGCGCGGTAAAGATGGCCATGGAAACTCTGCCTGCCTTCGGCTGGCAGCCAGAGGGCAGCCAACAGCTGCCAGTAAGGGCATCGCGGGCATGCTCCGCATTGCGATTCCGCAAATGGGCTTCAAGGCTTTTGCGGTAATTCGGATTGGGATTTGAGCGGCGCGAACTTCGCGAAAGGCCTACGTCCGCTTGCTCAAAGCCCATCCTCATTACGGACTGCGGGCGTTGCCTCCAGTGTCCCGTCCCACGCTGTAGCAGCGTAGACTGGGGCGGAAATCCCACGCTGGAATCCCAGCGGCACCAACGGGCCGGGGCGGAAATATGGGATCTGGCTGGGAGCATAGGGTGAGAATGTTGATGGGGTGAAAAGATGGATGCCGGTGGTAAAGGTATTTTTTGGGTTACCACACTCAAAAAACAACCCCCGCACATCCGAGGCTAAAGATAATCCCCTGCCCGTCCTGCAACCACCCCAATTGTACTCGACATGGTCACTATTCCCGCAAAGGGACCCACCAGTCTTCCGAACTCATCTTTGTTCCCAGGTTTCGGTGCGGGCCATGCGGCGGAACGCACTCCATTCTCCCCAAGTGTCTTTTGCCCATCTGCCGGTGGTGGCTCGGCGATATTCTTAAAATCGCTGATCGCTTCGCCATGGGCGAATCCGCCTACGCCATCGCCAAAAGCCTCTGTGAGAGCTTGGCCAGCCTGCTACGCCTCAAGTCCTGGATGGGCAATGCGACCCTAGTTATTACGAGCCTGACTCGTGAAATGGGGATTCTCGATTCCGTGCCGCCCCGACCCGCTCCTGTAGGCACTAGTGAAGCTCTTTTGCGATCCCTGCTTTGGCCCACTTGGCCCGCATTCACCCACGCCTTTTCCCGCACACTCTACCCCATGCGGTTTCCCTTAACCAGCACCCACACAATTCTCACCGGGTGACGCGGCCGTTTCCCTTGTTTTCTTTGGCGTACACCCAAATATCGGGTGCAACCAAGGAGGACCCGTTGGAAACCCACCCCCATCCCGTAGAAACCGCCGCACTCTGGCGTTACGGGCTTATCAGTGAGCTGCTTCATGGATGCAGCACCGGACTTACTTTGGCCGAGCGGCTGAAAGAGGCCGCGGAACGCACCTGGAACCACCCCGTGCAAGGACTCATCCGGTTAAAAGCCGATACGCTGCGCCACTGGATCTACCGCTACCGCAAAGGCGGAATCAGCAAATTGGAAGATCGGCCACGCCGGGACAAGGGCAAGAGCCAAGTGCCCAAATCCATCGCAGACAAATTGACCTCGCTACGCGGCGAGTACCCGCATGCAACAACCGAGCGCCTGCTCGACATCCTGATCGAGGACGGAACTTGGAACGCCGTTCGTCCTTCGCGCAGCGCGCTCTACCGCCTTGTCACAATCAGGAGCCTCAAACGCAAACCCGCCGGTGCGGCCATCATCCAGGAAGCCCACGCCTTCGCCTACGATGCATTCGGCCAGATGTGGATCGCTGACTTTCTGCACGGTCCCAAGATCCGCATCGGCAGGCACTTGAAGAAGACCTACCTCTTGGCGATCCTCGACGACGCCACGCGCTGCGTCGTATTCGCCGCGTTCGGATGGAGCGAAGGGACCGCCGCGCTCATCGATGGGCTTTCCATGGCCATCCGACGCTTCGGCATCCCGGAGCGGTTCTACACCGACAACGGATCGGCCTTTCGCTCCCGACACCTGGCTCATGTGGCGGCGAAGCTGGGCATGCACCTGCCCCATACTCCGGCCTATCGGCCGCAGGGCCGAGGCAAGGTGGAGCGGTTCTTCCGGACGGTGCGGGAACAATGCCTGACGGGCCTCACGCCTACCTCGCTGGAAAAGCTCCAGGCAGTCTTCCAGGATTGGCTGGATGCGTACCACCATCGCATCCATGACGGCATTGGCTGCTCGCCGCTGAACAAGCGCCTTGCCGGACCCAAGGCCACCCGCACGCTTCCGGAAGTGGCGCAGCTCGACCTGTTCTTCGGTATGCAGGAGCGGCGGAAGATACACAAGAACGGCACGCTCCATCTTCATGGCAAGGTCTTCGACATCAAGGGGGCCCTACCCGGCAGCGTCGTGGACGTTCACTACCTGCCGTGGGACTTGTCGCTCATCCATGTCGGACCGGAAAAGATCCCGGCGAAGCCCGTTGACCTCATCAAGAATGCCAGACGCCACGAACATAACCCCATCCGGGGTAAGGAGAAAATAGTATGACACCAACAACGAATGCGACCACGGTGACCGCCCATTTCGGCATCCGCTACAGCCCCTTCACCGATACATTCCCGATAGCCGAACCCTTCGCCACCAAGGGCGAAACCCTTTTGCTGGAACGCATGCAGATGTTGCTGGGCCAAGGCAAGAGCGTATCGGTGACTGGCGAACCCGGCAGCGGCAAATCCATGCTCATCAAAACCCTACTTGGCGGCCTCGAACAAAAGTCGTTCCGCTTTGCGTATGTGCCCTATAGCGGCCTCAAGCCAAATACCCTGCTTCGCGAAATCTGCGATAAGCTCGCCATCGACACCGCAGGAAGAGGGTCGCTCCTGGGCAGGCTGGCCAAGGCGTTTTCACGCAAGGAGGATGGCCCGTATACGGTCATCGTCCTGGACGAGGCGCATGCCATGCCCGGTGAAGCGCTGCTGGAGCTATTCAGCCTGACCCATGACGCGGCGCAAAGGACCGCATCGGCTTCGCTGGTTCTGTGCGGCCATCCCGTGCTGGAAAAAACCCTGGCGCTGGACATCCACGCGGCCATCCGTACCCGCATCGCCGCGCGCCTCTGCCTGCGGCCGCTACAAGATGAGGAGGTGGGCGAGTTCATCCGCTTCCGGCTGAAGGCGGCAAAAGCCAGCCCCGACCTGTTCACCAAGGACGCGATTAACCTCATCGAGTTGGACTCGAAGGGGAACCGCCGCGTGATCATGAACCTCGCGGGAAACTGCATGGACTTGGCGGTCATCCGACAGGAGAAGCTGATCACCGATGAGTTGGCCAGGGAGGTGTGCGACCAGGCTTGATACGCTAAACGGCCAGCCTCTTCACATCCGGCCTCTTCCCAACCAGGAAGGGGCCTTTTGCGTAGGGAAAAATCGATACCGAGTAAATGCGAGAGAAATCAGCAGGGAGTAGAAGGCGGGATCATTACGCTGCCAGAGCGCGAGAGCTTACACCAGGGCACTTACGACCCATTCCGACAACGTCCTCGCCCATCGCAAATAGCCTT
>JAHFAF010000018.1 GCA_023250715.1 Pseudobdellovibrionaceae bacterium
TCCGTATCCCTACTGCGTGGACATTCCCCCTGCACAATAAATACTGAACAAGCACCGAAGAGCTTTGCCTCCGAGCAACCAGAGGTTAACATGCTCTTCGGTGCTTACTTTTTCCTACTCCCCAGAAGAAATCGACTCCCTTTGCACAAACAAGGAAACCGCATTTCAACGGGCTATCGACGTCATCGCGAAAATTCCTCCAACTAAATCCAGCTTTGACGCTGTCATTTACGCACTCGAGTGCGCCAGTGCGGAATTTTCAAACGCAACCAATGTAGCGCTCTTTCTGAAATATGTTTCTACCGAAGGTCCAGTGCGAGAGATGGCGGACAAGTGGGAGACTCGCATTCAGAAACTTTTCGTCGATATCTATGCGCGAGAAGATCTCTATCAATGCTTCAAATCTCTAGATGTTTCCAAGCTAAATCCGGTACAGACGCGCCTGCTCGACGAACACCTAAGCGCATTTAAGAGAAATGGGCTCGAGCTTCCGGTAGACCAGAGGGGGAAATTCCTCGAGATGAAGAAACGTCTCGTGCAGCTGGAATCGGAATTCAGTAAAAGACTTGTGGAGTGGGAGGATTCCCTAGCGCTTGATGCGAAGGACTTGGAAGGGCTTCCGCCTGAATATGTTTCGGGTCTTAAGAAAAACGAAAAAGGGCAATATTTAATCACTCTCGATTATCCGCACTACAATGCCTTCATGGAGAATGCAAAGAGCGGCGAGGCTCGGCGTCAGCTTGAATTCAAGTTCAACTCTCGCGGTGGCGATGAGAACCGCACACGCATGGAAGAAGCGATTGCTCTCAGACACGAGCTTGCCCGAACGTTGGGATACGCAAGCCACGCAAGCCTCGTTCTCGAAAGGCGAATGGCACAAACTCCGGAAGTGGTGCAAAAGTTCGTCGACAGACTGAAAAAGGGGTTGAAGGCCCGAGGAGAAAGAGATCGAAAAACTCTCTTGGAGCTGAAGAAGGAAGAGCTGGGAGCTAAAACGGACAACGAGCTCCACCCCTGGGAACGGCGGTACTATGAAAATCTTCTGCAAAAAAAACGCTATCAGGTCGACCATCAGAAGCTGAAGGAATATTTTCCGCTCGATACCGTGATCAAGGGAATGTTCAATATCTACCAAACCCTACTCGGAGTGAAGTTTACCCGTGAAGACCGAAAGACGTGGCACCCCTCGGTCCAAGCCTTCAAGGTCGAAGATGGAAAGGGAAATGAGCGGGCGGTCTTTTACGTGGATCTCTACCCGCGAGAAGGAAAATACGGGCACGCGGCAGCTTTCACGCTCCAATGTGGTTACGAACAGCCTGATGGGAAGTACGCTCTGCCACACTCCGCTATCGTCGCCAATTTTACGGCACCCCTAACCGGAAAGCCTTCTCTTCTCGAGCATGGAGAAGTGGAAACACTCTTTCACGAATTTGGGCACATCATGCACCAGGTTCTGACCCGAGCCCGCTACCCGAGCTTTTCAGGTACCAGCGTGAAGACCGACTACGTTGAAGCGCCTTCTCAGATGTTCGAGAATTGGGTGTGGCACTCGGAAGGACTCGCGAAATTATCCGGCCATTACGAAAGTCACGAGCCCTTACCCAAAGCGATGAGCGATCGTCTGATTGCCGGAAAGAATGCAAGCCAGGGACTCTTCTATCTGCGCCAATTAGCATTTGCTCAGATCGATTTGATTTATCATCAGTCAGGCAAAGTCGATTCGACCGAAGTTTATTCCAAGATCATGCGCGAAACGATGGAGATAGCGATTCAAAAGGGCACCCAACCACAAGCAAGCTTTGGTCATCTTATGGGGGGTTACGATTCCGGGTACTACAGCTACCTATGGTCGGAAGTATTTGCGCAAGATATGTTCACGCGATTCAAGCGCGAAGGGCTTTTCAACCCCCATACAGGTGCCGATTATCGAAAATGGATCTTGGAACCTGGGGGAGAGCAGCCGCCGGAAGCTTTACTCAAGGGATTTTTGGGAAGGGAGCCGAACGAAGAGGCATTTATTACGGAGTTGCTCTCGGAGAGCATCCCTTCGTAGCGAGAAAATCGGGATTTGTGAAATACTGGAGCTCTTTCCAGATGAACTTCTTTAACCCTTCATCGTATATGCGACATTTTGGAATAGGCCCAGCGTAAAGATGCAGGCTCACGGCTGGCCGTTTCGACGCATTCGAAATGGAGTGGATTGCTATCCCGTCGTCAATATAAACTGCATCCCCTGCAGCGAGAGTCTCACAATTGCCGCAGGGAGTAAGCGCATCACTCTCTTTTCGGATCGGCTCGTAGTTTCGAAATGTCAGAACTCCTGTTTGAACCAGCATCCAACAACGCTGCTCGGCGTGATCGTGGATGGGAGTTCTTTGATTAGGCAACCAGGTGAGGGTCAATAGCTCAAAATGCTCATTTTTGAAGATTAGATTCCGCCCGTAGGTCTCTTCTCTAAAGTATACGAAGGGAAGGACTGAGTCTTCCTCAATCCGAAACTGGGAAAGGTACGTGTCTACCTTGTCCCCCCGAAAATCCGAGGGCCTTTGGCTACACAGGAACTCAACGAAGTTCGGTAACGGAATAGTCTTCATTGGACATAAAAAGCGTAGCATAACAAAGTTGCGAAATGAACGCCTTTTGGCATACTACGGACCTCTTAAAGAAAAGGGAGATTATTCATGGCTCAGAGCACGAAAACCCGCGGGTATACCAAGGAACTTTTGGTCTTGCCCTTCGATCACCGAACCTCCTTTCAGGAAAAGATGTTCGGCATCTTTGGTAAACCAGATCCGGAGCAGACGAAGCTAGTCGGCTCCTACAAAACGATGATCTATGAGGGTTTCGAAAAGGCAGTCGCCACGGGGTTGCCGAAAGAGAAGATGGCGGTTTTGGTAGATGAGCAATTCGGCCAAGAGGTCATTGAGCGGGCCAAGAAGGGGCACTTCACCCTTTGCACGGCCGCCGAGAAGAGTGGTCAAGACGAGTATGATTTCGAATACACCGATTGGAAGGGACAGATTAAGAAGACGAACCCGGACATCGTGAAAGTACTCGTGCGCTACAACCCAGAAGGGGACAAGACGCTAAACACCCGGCAAGCGGAGAAATTAGCCGCTTTAAGTAAATTTTTGGATGAAGTCGGCAAACCGTTCATGTTTGAACTTCTGGTTCCCGCAACGAAGGAACAGCTCGATAAGGTGAAGGGTGACAAGAAAGTTTATGATGTCGAGATTCGCCCTACGCTGATGGTCCGCGCAATTCAGGAGCTTCAAAAAGCCGGAATCGAAGGGGACATCTGGAAGCTCGAAGGCTTGGACCGCAAGGAAGATTTCCTTCGTGTTTGCGAAACGGCTCGCGCTAGCGGCCGGGACAAAGTCGGTTGCATCGTTCTGGGCCGTGGTGAAAACGAAGCGAAAGTGCGCGAATGGCTTTCGGTCGGCGCCAACGTAAAGGGCGTCATCGGATTCGCCGTCGGTCGGACGGTGTGGTGGGAATCGCTCAAGGCATTCAAAGAAAATAAGATCAATCGTACCCAGGCCGTTGACCAAATCGCGAATACCTACGGCAGCCTCTGCAAACTCTGGTTAGACTTGCGCAAGTAAGAGAAGGGGGAAAAAGGTGTGTGGATACTTTTTCCGGGAAAAAGTATCCACACACCTTTTTCCCATCATGGGAAAGGGAACAAGTTTTGTGGGGTTTCCGTCGTCCTGGGAATTGTGCTGTTTATCTTTTCACCCCTCAATACTCTTTCGTAAAACTCAACGTAGGCTTTTGCCATTTTCCGGTAGTGAAATTTCTCAATCGCCCACTCCCTGCACGACTTAGGGGAAAAGCTCGGCAATCTTCGAACCCATTCTTCAAACTCCGATTCGCTTTGGCAGATATGCCCCGAAACGTCTTCCACCAATTCAGGAAGTGAGCCGTAAGGACTGGCAAGAACGGGAGTGCCGCTTACCATCGCCTCGACCACCGCGAGGCCAAAGGGCTCGTTCCACAGCACAGGAAAAAGTAAGCCACGAGCGCCCGAAATCAATCTCGCCTTTTTTTCCCCACCCAACATTCCCTGCCAGTGAATACCACGCCAGGACCGGTACCAGCGGCTTCCACCTAGAATCCTCAAGGGTGTATTTGCGGAGCGTGCAATGCGAATCGCGCCCTTTACGTTCTTCACCGCCCACGAAGCCTTCGCAAGAAAGAGGAGATAGTCTTTCTTTCTTTCTTCGAAAAAATAATCGTCCGGATCGATTCCGTTATAGACGAATGCCTCGGCTCCATGACGTTCGGCATGATTTCGGCTGACAAAAACAGTATGAGGCAAAAATTTTTCACCGGGCTGACCATTTCCCCCGATGGTTACCAAGTATGGGTTTTGAGGAGTTGGGCGGGGAGTAGAAAAATAATGATAGATTTCCTGAGAGGGAATTTGATCGAGGGGGACTACCGTCGCGAACGAGCAATCACTGCCGGGCTTACAGGCCAGAGTGACTTTCACGCCTAATTCATGAAGTCCTTTGGCGAGCCACCAAACAACTCTCTCCGTTCCGCCATAGCCACGGACGGGCAGTCTAGCCCCATGAATCAAAGCGACTCGCATGGAGCAGAATCTAACCTATTCTTGCCGAGATTTAAAAGCGATGCTGCGAAAGAGGTACTCATCCGCCTCGCGATACCAGCTTGCGAGATAACGTCGAACCCAGGCCCGAATGGCGGGGTTGCCTGTATTCACGCTCTGAGGAGACGTGCCCATAAGCTCGAGCTTTTGCACCATTTCAAAGCGTAGGCCTCGTAAGAAGCGAGCAGCTCCGCGTGAATCTTTCTTTCTAAGAATGTCGTACGTTTTGCCCAGTTGCTTGGATGTCGTTGGGTCCACATCCTTTCCAATCTCGAGTACGAACCTAAGGTATTCAGGATACTCAGAGAGGATGTTCCCTTCATCTTTGGTCGCTTCGAAACGAGGAAAAGGGAGGGAGGATATCCTACGTTCAATCCAGTCGCTGTCAGGCTGTAGTGCTTGGATGCCGGACACCCCCAAAAGCAGGATCAAAAAGGCGGTTATCGCCAACCCATTTCGAGTCAAATTATCCGTCTTCTGGGTACCCGTGTTCTTATGAAAGCTGTTCATTTGTTAGCCTCCCTCCCTTTTCGCCATTGCGGTTCATTACAAGGGTTGTGCCAGCCTGCTTTTTCAATTTCGTGCGCAATCGTCGTTTGAACACGCCCAACAAAGTGACAATTCGCCGAGAAAGGGCACCCGTAGCGACAAATGTCGTCGCTACGACGTTAAGAAACGTACACCCGCAAAGCTAGCGCCGTGTGGAATGCACTTTGCTTTGAGACGCCACGAGGGCCGTGCGCCTCGTGTGCATGGAGGGGGAGAAAATGTTTCGGGGTTACCGATCTTATTTTGTCTGTACGCTTTTGTTTATCTTAGGGGCTTGCGGTGGAACTACGCCTCCACCCGCACCCGCTCCTTCCAATCCAGGCGCCCAAGGACCGGTAGGACTAGGAGGAAATCTCGAGGATCCCTGTCCGGGAACCCCACTAGGTCAACTCCAAAATTCTCAAGACGTGTGGCAAGCCATGAACGCTAATCTCAACGGTTTGGGATTTGCTTCCGTACAGAACCAGGCCGTGGTCGATTATCTAGTACAGATCCGGTACCAGTCACCGACACAGTTTCAGCATATTCCAAATCAGAACCCGCCTCCGCAACAGCAGGTTCCGTCTTATCAGCTAGATGTAACAACGGACTATATCCAGCTTTCTCAGAATTACGGTGGCCGCCATACCTTTACCTATGTCGATCGCATTCGTGACTACGGCTTGAATCTGATGTCGACGGACCAGGTGGCTTTGTACACCTCCTCTCAAGGAGGCTCCCTTCACATTTTGAAGGTCTTGTTCCGCCAGCACAACCCGCCCATGCAATGGTTTGAAGTGCAGGACATTTCGATGGGCGGAAACCGCGGAAGTTATCAGCTTCGTGTCTATTCAAAGATGCTCGGCACGACTTTACAGAACAATTACGGCAACCAAAACCCGGGGATGGTTCCCGGCCAAGGTCAGTCTAGATAATCATAGGGGGTCATATGAAAGAAATAGCAACGGTGGGCTCAGCATTACTGCTCGCGATGCTCATCTCGCTTCCAGCGTACGCAGAACAGCAAGGACTTGCTAAACCGGTGGATGGCGTAATCGCCGCCTCGGTAAAAAAGGAAGTGAAGCCCTATCGGACCTTCATTACTATTCAGCGTTACAATATGGAAAGTAATGGCGAGCCGTCCACCCCGATTTCCAATGTGCGGATAGAAATTCGATTTCCCAACGGCAATAAGTTCGAGCTCCCGGGAAACAGCCAATTCTGGCCCATTGGTAATGGCCAAGTTCAGGAGATCAATCGAACGTTCGAATTGCCTTGGCAGTACGTTCAGAACGATGGCTTCAAGTTTCAAATTCAGATGATTCGAAAGGGTAGTGAATTTCTTCCCTGCCAATTCGATGTAGCGACTTTGTCGGAATTTAACCGATCTTATGTCTGTCACACCGATTTAGGTTGGCAGGCGAACCAGCGGACGGCACCTGAGAACATGGACAAAGAAGGCATCCAAGTAAGAGTCTACAGTGACCTCAACTCGACACCCAAAGAAATACCGAATGATTCGCTTGCGTTGAAATAACTCGGCCGTCTTTGCGAGGCGCACATCCAAGGGCTCGTCAAGGCGAAGCCGGACTAGCCCGGGTCAAAGCCGAAGCAATCTCGTAGACCTAGCAACTGCAATGAGATGGCTTCGCTACGCTCGCCAATACGTAAAGTTGCGGATAGGGAGCGGGTTAAGGATTAATAGTTAATCCTTAACCCGCATTAAAACTCTGACCTGCTTTTAGACCTGCCTAAAAACTGCCCATCGGAAGCTCTAAAAACCACCTGATAAGATTGAGTCCCCTTCACCAGCGGAATGACCACCGCTAACTCTGGGGTCGTCATCGCCTCCGAAACAAATAAGATCTGATTAGACGATGCTGCACTTTCGGCGTTCGTGTCGGGCTGATAGGCATAATGTTGACTTGCCTCTTTGAGAATTTCCCCCACAGGAAGTTGCGATCCTTTTACGTCCGCCTTTTCCAGAGGCCGATATTCATTCTGCACTTCAACTACCTGTAAACTGGAATCCATCCGAACATCAATGCCCATTCCCACGACGGGAATTCCATCCTGAAGAACCTGATAGTGCACCCGGCTTCCCAAGGGAAAGCGAGATATTTCCGGAACCAACTCATGGTGCGGCTGAATTTTCCATTCTTCTCGGTGTGCGTCGATGAAATTCTGAGCAACTTCCCGCGGAGTTCTTCCTCCAGGCTGTCGGATGACGGGGCGAGCAGCCGGCAATCCGGAGAGCAAAGGGGCCTTTGAGCTAAAAACTCCCATGGCGGGGGAATTCTTCGCCATCATCTGAAAATAGAGAAAAAGAGAAGCGGCAATAGCGATAGCCAGAAATAAGAGCCACTTCTTCATTTCGACACCTGCCCCTCGAGGATATTCTCTCCACCGTTATCGGCGAATACGCGAATGCGGTAACGAATTGATTTTCCAGTGGGCACATTGCGATCGATATCCGCCATGACGCTCGAATCATATCCTAACTGGCCGCCTCCAATCGACAGGCTTTTTCCCGGCGGCAAATCTCCATAACCCTGCTGATAGTTTACGACGTGAAGACTAGAATCGGTGGAATCCAACCGCACACGAACATTTCTTGCGGTCGCATTGTTTCCATTCCGAATCACCAGCTGAAATCCGACGCTAGAAGTGCTATTGAAGTCCATCGGCGAGCGGGAACCTCCCGAGCCGTTGTCGAGTGCCACCGGCTGCGCCGAGAAAATTAAAGGACTCCCCAAGCGATCAGGATCCGATACGAAGCCCCTGCTCGAGAATGCTCCCTCTATACTCGAACTATTGTCTCCGCAGTAAAGCTGGTCGTCCGCACTCAATAAATTTTTCTGCAGGTCCTGAATTGAGGCGTCTCGATGAAAAAGTGAGACGGCGCTATACACTAGACGGTCCGCTAAAATTCCTCCCGCTTGCGGATCTCTTTGCAAAAAGCCTTGCCTCACTTCCCAAAGCACTCGGGTGCACCACTCGGCTACGGTATAGCGTTCCGGGTTCCCGCCTGTGCCGTCGTTGGTGATGACTGTTTTGAAATTGCTTTTTCCGTCATTTTTATCCAAAGCAGTACGAAGCGGCTCGCCGGCAGGGTGATCGGGTAAATTTCGTGCTAGCCAGCGCCCTATGGTGGGCGAATTCGACATCGTGTAATTCAAATAATCCGCGAGGCACTCGTGCATGGCCGCGCCCTCCGAAAAAACTGCTCCCGTATCGCCCGCGAAATCCATCCCCACTTCATGACTAGCACTCTCATTGAAGTAATGACCAAATTCATGCCAGTACATTTCGCGATCCATTCCAGGGGCAAATTGGGTGTCCCCGAACAAACGAATAGTTCGCGGAAGCTGCGGACTCAAATAATTGTGATCGTAAAGCGCGTTGATCTCACCCTTCGATCTTTCCGCCGCGCGAACCATTACGTAGAGCGGACGAGATTTCACAAGCGTAAATCCGAGTTGTTCGAGATAAGTCATTTCACTCAGGATGCTTTGATACGCCATCACTTCCGAGTAATGCACGTCTTCGATTTTGAACCCATATTGACCTTGTCCATTGGGCTTCGCCAGAGTTGAGGCGTCGTCGTTGGTATCGTGAATCCGGACTTTCACAAAATCATTTTCCAGACGGTTCGCATCGATCAGGCGGTCCATGCGAAATTCCTGAAACGCATTTTGCGTTCGGCTGTCGCTGATCGTCGCCGCAAGATTCTTAGTGGCTTCGATGGGGTTGGGAACAACAAGATATCCGGACGGGCCCGCGGAAAAAAGCTCGCGTTTTAGCGATTGAAGTTTATTGACGTTGAGATTGGGCGAATCGCATTTCTTCCCGCATCCTGCGAGCGCAAGGAAGAGCGCCGCTACAAGGCTGAGGTTCAGGATGTGAGGCCTTTTGTTCATTGCAGGCTCAGTGTCGAAAATATCTACGGGTCCTCTAAGGGAGAAAATTGCAAGGCTAGTGCCCAGCCTCCAGGCTCAGCGTATTCTCGAGTCCTGAGCTGGGGGGTGAGCAGATTTGAGGGGAACCCCTCGAAAAATTGAATTTACTTTATTATTTCATTTACTTAAAACTTCGTCAGGGCTGATTAGCCCCGTCTAATCTGTGGGCACCTTCTGTATTCAAAATGGGCGGCCAGCTTAGACAAAATAAGATCAGTTTAGAGCATTTGGATTCGGCGGGATCACTTCTCCGTCGACGTAGCTGCGCTCTTTCCCCTGTTCTTTGGGAACGTAAACGGGGAAGGCCTGTGGCTTTCCTGTCTGGGGAATCGATTGGATGCCGTTATCCTGATATTGATCCTGAGCCTGATAACTTATCGGCTGCTGGCCGCGGAGGAACAATATCGACGATTGAATGCGGTTCGCAAGCTCACGGATGTTCGCAAGGTACTTCGTCGGACGATTTTCCATTGCCCATAAATAGAAGCGGGTCACGGCCTGCATGTTGTAGTAGGCGTTGTCCACTTTCAATAGTTCTTGCTGAAGCGCTGCCCTGTTTCGGGGCGAGCGGACCCAAATGTTTAAGAGAGAAAGCGAGTTTGCTTTGAGTTGATTCAGGTGGGTCATCACCATCCGATCGGAAGTCATCCGCCAGGAGCTGGTATCGATGAGCAGGCGTTGGTATTCCGAGGGAGAGGCATTCACGATTCCACGGGGCAGCTCATTTCCCGAGGCGTGGTTAAACTCGACTTCGGTCAAGAGTGCCACCTCGAGCCGGACGAGCTCTTCGAATTTCAAAAGTAAGTCGTCATTAGCTTGCGCGACACCGGCGCAAAGAAAGGCCACGAAAAGTCCAAACCGCCAAAACCCCATGCGAACTCCTTAAAAGAATGAAGAGCCCGGGTTTATAGCTAAATTTTGGAACACTCGCAAGTAGGAACAATATTAAATAAGTAATTTCAGCAAGTTACAATAAGATATGTGCGTTGAGTAGGCCCTGAAGAACAAAGCCTCCCTCAAGAAGTCCAATCCGGGGCTCGACCGCGATTGAAAGCTTCGGGTCGACGAGAAAAATCATCCCTACTCTCCCCACCGTCGAAAAGGACCAGCCAATCGGGCCCCCTCCGTGATTGCGAAGAAACGGCCCAAAGGAAAGTCCCATATAAGATCGCAGGATGGTTCCAGGTAAATCGAAAGCGAAAATCCCGCTCGCCATGGCTTGGATTCCCGTCATCGTCACCGCGGGAACCGAAGGAGAAGTCCCCCAATAATGCACGTTAAAATCTGGCCCCAGATATAGAGATAACGTCGAAAAGGGACGCATCATCGCCCCCCAATGCAGCACCCAACCCGCACTCTCATTGATGGCGGCAATTCCAGTCCCTAGAGAAAATAGATAAGTAGGCGGCTCGAATCGCTTAATGGTTTCATGGGTGACGGGTGTGGCAACGGGAGCAGCGGCTTTAACCAGCGGAGCCGCCGGGGCGACTTCCCTCACCGGCGGATTCGTGTCTTCCATTAGAGGAGGAGCCGCGCAAAGAATCCGAGTCAACAAGGCGGCTAAGAGAATGAGACAAAGGCGGAGCCAAGCGTGCGTCCCCTGCATTGCGATTCCCCCCCATTTTTCAATGAATGACGATAAGTGTACCACCGGGTTTTCAAACACCTTGACTCATACTGCCAAGTTCTTTCCCTAGCTGGATGATGGTGTTAAGGTTGTTAACCTTATGGAAATACACGCCGTCCGGGGCATGCACGATCTTTTCGGGGAAGAAATGGACCGATGGAGAACGGTCGAAAGCCGACTCCGCGAGATTGCCACGAGCTTTAGCTACCAAGAGATTCGCACTCCCGTCTTAGAAAAAATGGAAGTCTTCAGCCACACCGTAGGGGATGAAACCGACATCGTCGAAAAGCAAATGTACACGGTCTTGAACGAGGGCACGGAAAAATTGGTCTTGCGTCCGGAAGGAACGGCCGGCTTCATTCGCTCGGTCGTCGAGCACCAGCTCCAACAAACCGGGCACCCACAAAGATTTTATTATTACCTCCCAATGTTCCGCCATGAACGGCCGCAAAAGGGAAGGCTTCGTCAGTTTCACCAATTTGGAGCGGAGATCATTAACGATCCCTCGCCCGAAGCGGATGCGGAAATCATCGCAGTCCTCGATCAGGTTTACCGCTCCTTTGGAATCAGCGAATATGAAGTCCGCGTAAATAGCGTCGGCTGCCCCGAGTGCCGGCCCGCCTACAAAGAACTTTTAAAGGAATACATTCGTCCGAATTTGGACTCCCTCTGCGGGGAATGCCAGAAGCGCTTCGAGCGATCCCCTTTGAGAATCCTCGACTGCAAGAAACCAAATTGTCAGGGTGTCGTACAGTCGGCACCAAGAATGGTGAATCACCTTTGTGTGAACTGCCAGGGCCACCACTCCACGTTTCTACATGCCTTGTCCGCGGCGCACGTCAAATTCACAGAAGATCCCAACATCGTCCGCGGACTCGATTACTACACGCGGACAGCTTTCGAATTTACTTCCGATCTCCTCGGCGCGCAGAGCGCATTGGGAGGAGGCGGGCGTTATGATGGAATCTCCACACGCTTCGGAGCAAAGACTTTTCCGGGCGTGGGATTCGCCCTCGGCATGGAAAGACTTCTCATCGCCTTGGAAGCGAAACAGGCGATTCAAGCGAATCCGCAAAGCCCAGTATTTTACTTTGCCCCTCTTGGAGAAGCGGCATACCACCGGCTCTTTCCATTGAGTTTCGCATTAAAGCGAAGAGGCGTGCCCACCCTCATGGCCTATGAAAAAGACAAGGGCCTAAAGTGGCTCATGAAGCAGGCGGATCGCCTGAATGCAAAATATGCACTTTTACTCGGAGACGATGAAATTAAGCACGGCAAAGCAATTTTGAAAGACATGAAGACGAGCGAGCAAGAAATGCTCGATCTGCACCACCTCGAAGAGTCTTTAATGAGGAAGACAACATGAAGTTAAGGCGCACACACTATTGCGGAGCGCTTCGGCCCGCACATCTGAACCAGACGGTGACTCTCTGCGGTTGGGTCGATCGCTGGCGCGATCACGGCGGCATCATCTTTATCGACCTACGCGATCGGGAAGGTATTTCTCAAGTCGTCTTTGACCCTTCGATCAATCCCATTCCCGATTCGGCAACGCTTCGGCAAGAGACCGTGATTGCTATTCAGGGAACCGTTCGCAAACGCCCTTCCGGGATGGAGAATAAAAATATCGCGACGGGCGAAGTGGAAGTGCTCGTGACCGAGCTCGAAGTTTTGAATCGCGCCCAACCCCTGCCCTATGCCCTGCACGAAGACTCTCCCACAGCTGGGGAAGTAGATGAGAGTTTGCGTCTTACGTACCGTTATCTCGAGCTTCGAAAGCCGAAGCTCCAGGGGGCTCTTCGCATACGGCACGAGTTTTTGAAATCCGCCCGCGAATTTTATTTCGCGAACGGTTTTTGGGAAATCGAAACGCCGATTCTCTACAAAAGTACTCCCGAAGGCGCTAGAGATTACTTGGTCCCGAGCCGCGTGCACCCAGGCCACTTCTATGCTTTACCGCAATCGCCGCAAACCTTGAAGCAGCTTTGCATGATCGGTGGACTCGATCGCTACGTGCAAATCGCCCGTTGCTTTCGGGACGAGGATTTAAGAGCCGATAGGCAGCCCGAATTCACGCAAGTCGACGTCGAAATGTCTTTCGTGGATGAAGAGGATATTCGCACTCTTCACGAAGGGCTCATGAAAAAGACCCTGAAGGATGTTTTGGGAAAAGAAATCTCCACCCCCTTTCGCCGCATGGCCTATCCCGATGCAATCGGAAAGTACGGCAGCGATAAGCCCGATATGAGAAACACTCTCCAATTGACGGAGCTTACCGCGGAAGGAAAGCGCTCGACGTTTCAGGTTTATCAGACTGCCCTAAGTGAAGGGGGGGCGATTCTCAAAGGGCTTTGCTTCGAAGAGAAAGAGCCGATTTCCAGAAGCGAGCTAGACGGACTCATGAAGAAAGTGGCTCCCTTCGGGGCTAGGGGCATTACTTGGATTCGGATCAAGAGTCCTGGCGACTGGCAATCGCCACAGGCGAAGTTTTTCGACGATAATTTGAAAAAAGACATCGAAGCAAAGCTTCCCTACAAGCAAAACGCGATGCTCTTTATCCTCTGTGGAAAAGACACCATCGTGAACAACGCCCTTTCAGCACTGCGTTTGGAATACGGGCTACGCTTCGGTTACACGGACACTTCGCGCTTCGAATTCCTGTGGGTCACCGATTTTCCTCTTCTTGAATTCAATGAAGAGGATAAGCGCTTCTATGCTGCCCATCATCCTTTCACGCGGCCTCATCCCGAAGATAGTGCCACTTTCATGAAGAGTGATGCAGCGCCGGATCTCGCGAAAGTACGAGCCTGCGCCTATGATTTGGTCTTGAACGGGTATGAAATAGGCGGTGGCTCTTTAAGAATTTACGATCAAGCCGTACAGGCGAGAATGTTTCATGTATTAGGAATCACGCCCGAGGAGGCGCAGCACCGGTTCGGATTTTTCTTAAGAGCATTGCAATTCGGCACTCCACCTCACGGCGGAATAGCTCTCGGCGTGGATCGCATCGCCATGATCTTGGCCGGCACGGATGCTATTCGCGACGTCATTGCGTTTCCGAAAACTCAAAAAGCAACCGACCTCATGGCAGAAGCTCCTTCCACAATCGATGAAAAGCAACTTCACGAGCTGAGTCTGCGGGTGATTCCCCCTCGAAAGGAATGATGTCATTCGCAGAAAAAGTTTTTGATGTCGTCATCATCGGTGGCGGGATCAATGGAGTGGGAGTTGCCCGCGATTGCGCTATGCGGCGCCTTTCCGTCGCTTTATTTGAAAAGAACGACCTCTGCGCCGGGAGCACGGGAGCTTGCTCCGGCATGATCCACGGCGGGCCTCGCTATCTGGAGACCGAACGCGAGGTCACTCGAAAATCATGCGAAGATAGCGGCGCGATTCAGCGGATTGCCCCCAATCTCCTTTTTCGCATTCCTATTCTGATTCCCCTTATGAAAGGCGAGTCCAAGATCTATTTCGAGATGGTGGAGACATTTGCAACTTCGTACGACAATTTCTCCGCGATGAAAGGCGGAAAGCAGCACGTGCGGCTAAACGCCGAGGAAGTTCACCAACTCGATCCCGGGTTTTCCGAGGACATTGTAGGCGCCGTCAGCATGGATGAATGGGGCACGGACCCTTTTCGTCTGGTCGTGTTGAATGCCAAGAGCGCTGTCCAGGCCGGTGCGCAAATCTTTACCCGCACGACAGTTGAAAAAATCGAGCACCAAAATGGCGAGGTCGTCGGAGTCACCGTTTTCCAGGAGGGGAAAGGGCGTTCGCTCGTACGCGCGCGGCTCGTGGTGAACCTCACGGGCCCCTGGGCGCCCTTCCTCGATCCCCAAATGATGCCGTCAATCCAGATGCGGCCCTCGAAGGGTGTGCACCTGACTCTCGATCGCAGAATCGTGAACACCTCTCTTATTTGCAAAGCGGTAGACGGGCGAGAAAGCGTTTTTGTTCTGCCTCACGAGCACACGACAATTATCGGAACAACGGATGACGACTACTACGGGCATCCGGATAACGTTCCGATTACACAAGATGACGTGGGCTACCTCCTGCAGGCGGTTCACCGCTATTTCCCCCGGCTAATGGATTACCGGGTGATGCGGGCTTGGGTGGGTATTCGCCCGACGATTCATAGTTGGGGAGTAGATGAGAGCTCCTTGAGCCGCGATCACGCGATTTACGATCACGCAAAAGATGGGGTGAATGGCCTTTTTACAATGATTGGCGGAAAGCTTGCAGCCTATCGGATGATGGCTGAAGAAATGACGGATGTGCTTTGCCGCCGTCTAAAGAGACGTGAGCCTTGCCGTACGCACCTCGAAGTTCTTCCTGGTTGTACGACGGAAATACCCTGGCTTGAGGAAGCCCGCCGCACCGGATTTGATCCGCTCACCGTAAAGCGCCTCATGTACCGGCACGGCTACCACGCGCTGGAAATTTTGGAGAATGCTCGAAAAAACCCCGAGCTGGCACTTACCCTTTGCGAGTGCGATCAGGTGCTTGCGGCGGAAGTCGAATATGTCATCCGGGAAGAATGGGCGAAAAATCTTTCCGATATCCGCAGGCGTACGCGGCTCGGAATGGGCCCCTGCCAGTCTTGCCGATGCGCTCACCGAACAGCACAATTTGTGGGCTCGATCCTAAAATGGTCTAGAGAAGAGATCGAAAACCAAGCCCAGCGTTATATCGATGCCCGCTGGCGCGGAAACCTTCCCGTTCTTTTCGGTGAACAGGCGAAACAAGAAGAATATGCCCGTGCTCTACTCTTTCACTCCGGGGGCCAGGGATGAAGCCCGATGTGATTGTAATCGGAAGCGGCGTCGCCGGAGTGAGCGCTGCGTTTCATTTGAAGAAACGCGGAAAAAAAGTGCTAGTCGTCTCCAAGAGCGGCGGAGCCACCAGTGTTTCTTCCGGCGCCTGGGATTTCGGGCCGATCAAGGAAGAAGATTCCTTGGAAGCCTTAAGAGAAACGCCCGCTTGGCAGGAGCTCTTTCAAAAAATACTGATCGATGCGCCGGAACTTGCTAACCCCGCGGATCTTTCCGCTAGCTGCGAGGCGCTCGCCAAAGATCTTCAAATGAACTTTAATTTCAAGCGGCCCTATTGCCTTCCCTCGAGCTCGGGTAAGTGGAAATACACCTTTGGAGCCCAGTCGATCCAGACCAAAGCAAACTTAAAGGATCTTAAGAACAAGAAGATAGGATTTGTCGCCTGCGACCGTTTTCGATTTCGTTCCGATCTCGTTCTAAAAAGCCTGAAGAGTTGGGCCGAAGCACAAGGGACCCGACTCGATGTAGAACTCTTATCCATCGATTTGCCTTCCACTCAGTCGGATTGGCCGTTACCCCATGTTGCCGCACGTTTTCAAAATGATTCCACGTTTCGAACCCATATCACTCAATCGCTTGCGAAACGACTTCAGGGCCATAATTACGATACGGTTCTTTTTCCTCCTCTTTTTCTGGAGATGGACACGATGGAGCTCGTTCAAAAGGAGCTGGGAGTCACTATCGCCGAGTGCCTTTCCTCCAATGAGCCCGTGGCCGGGCACCGTCTGCAAAAGAATTTGGAGCGCTTGCTTCAGAAACAGGAAATTCCCATTGAACGCCCCTCTCGCCTTCACGCTGACGTGACGGACGGCCGGGTGCGAAAAGTACTAGAATGGGATTCCCCTTTTGTCATTCTCGCCACCGGCAAGTTTTTCGGCGGCGGAATTTCTTTCGGGTATAAAAACCTTTCGGAGCCTCTTCTCAACCTTCCCCTTTTCGTGGATCGAACCAGTTCGAAAACATTCCGAAGTGAGCTGGACTGGAATCCAAAGCAGTTTGCAGAAGAGCAGGCCTGGGCGAAATTGGGCGTCTGGGTAAACTCGCAGTGGGCACCACAGCAAGCGGGAAAGATGCCCGCCTTGAAGAATGTGGCAGTGGCAGGAAGCCTCATCGGAGGGTTGGATTTCGCGAGAGAAAGCGTGGGACTCGGTTTTTTTGCTTATAGCGGGAGGCAATGCGCGCATGTCGTACCGTAAATGGGAAGCAAAGCTCGTTTTAGCAAGCCAATTCTTTCTCCACCTATTTAAGCGCGTACTTTTCTTTTGGAAACCTAGAAAGGGCTTGGCCACCTTTCTTGCGAACTATCAAGCGGACTCCATCTTTCCAGTTACCATGAATGAGCGTGCACTGATGCCGAGCTTTGAGCGCTGTCAGGCCTGCAGCCTCTGCACTTTTTCTTGTACTGCCATTCAACAGGGGAAGGCACCAGCGTCTTTCGAGCCCAAATTCATTATGCTGGGGTACGGGCGCTCAGGCCACGAAGCGGAGTATTTCCTCGAAGAATGGCTTCCTTGTGTCGAGTGCGCGCAATGCGCGGTGAATTGCCCAAATGATGTCCCGATTCACGCGATGGCCGAAACAGTCAAAGCCCGCCGCGAACGCCTAGCATTCAGAAAAAGCTGATGATTAATCAATTCTTCTGTCCCGGAGTTCCGAGTTCGTCTCCCGTCGCAAACCCAGGCATCGGCAAAGAGCAAATCGCATCCTTTTCGTTATTCTGGTACGGGAAATCCGTCTGCAACGCTTGATTCGGATCGTAAGGAGTAATCGCGATCGTATCGTAGGTGTTGATCTCCTGCTCCGTTAAAAAGCCTGCGAAGATTTCCTGATCCGTTTGCAAGACTACTTGAGAGACTAATTCCTTGTAGGGGAGTCCTTGATTCAGGACGTTCACCTTCACGATGTCTCCTTCTTGCGCCACTTGCACCGGAATAATAGAGACTTCGAACAGCCCCGAATTGGAAGCGGACGGGATCACGTAGACATCGAAATTTCCCATTGTCCCGTCGCAATAGCCAAAGCCATAGTCCGATCCGAATAGATTAGATTTCTTCTTGGTACAACTTGTAAGGGAAAGAGCTAAGGTAAAGACCAGAGCTAGTACCCACCAGCGCTTCATCATCACAACAATTCTCCCCATCTGTATACGCTCCGATTCCACAGTTACCGCAACACTCGCTTTGCTGTGCAAGGAGAGAGCCAAGGGAAATAGAATTGAGGAAAGAGGTGAGAATGATTTTGTGTTCTTTTCGTCTGCGCCCTTTTTGGAAATCAGAGAAAATTTATGGCAATTTTCGACGTGGACTAAGAGACAACAGAGACGCTATTTCGAAAGCTCATAGTTTTTCAAGAGTTGCCGCCTTTCGCAAAAAAAGGCTCCCACGCTACACCTGTGAGATCTCTAGTCAGTGGTGACATTCCGAGAGCACGTCCAGCGAAGCGGACCTGCTCGGGTAGACGAATTGTTTAATACTGCTGGCCGCCAGGATTGGTAATCTGTTGCCCGTTTTGAACGGTGGTGGACCCGGGCGAGTTCGGGTCACGAGAAGGAATCTGGCAAATCGCCTCATCATCCTCGGAAGCCGTATTCAGGAAGTTTGTTCCGCCTCGGTAAGGCGCAATGACGATCACGGTGTAAGTATCTAGCTGCAAGGGGCTCACTACCCCAGTGAAGATGGTTTTATTGTCCTTAATGAGGCTAGCCGTCACGAGCTCTTCATATTGGAGGTCCTTATTGGCCAGGGCGACTCGCACGTATTGTCCGCCATAAACAGCGGACCTGATGGTCACGATTCCTAGCTCAAACATTCCTGGTTGATCTTTAGAAGCCGAGAGCGTGATATCGAAGGAACCCAATTTATCATTTGTGCAGAAGCCGTATCCAGCCGCGAATACTTGCCGGGGCGGCTTGGGCTTGGCGCACGAGATGAGCGATAATAGGATGAAAAATACGCTGGCTTTTTTTGAAACCGAAATCATCCCGGATTCCCCCTTGTACCAGAAGGATTGCAAGGGCTTAGCCAGTTTCTCCGAATCGGCTAACCCCCCATCCCTCCATGTATTCACGGGGAATTCGGTAAATTGTGAAGTCTCGTTTTAGGGGGTCCCCCCACTTCACCCGTCCACAGCCTGTACACTCCCTCTCCCGCACTTGCGAGCCGTAGGCGAAGCATTAATCTCATAGGACAAAGCTCGAATCGATGAGACTGCCACGGGCGCTACGCGCCCTCGCAGATTCCCGTGCTAATGATTGTGGGTGAACTCGGTGGTGTTGAAGAGCATGGCGTAGACGTCCACCAAATTGGACTTCAATGTGAGGACTCTCTTCAGACGTGCCTGTTCCTCTGCGGAAAGCTTGGTTCCGGTGTCGCTCTCAAACGCTGTTGTGATTACGTAAAGGGCCGTGTCCCTTTCTTTATCATTCGATGCCGCGAGATATTTCCCGACCTGTCTTCGGATTCGAGGCTCGAGCTCCCTGCGGTGCTTCGCGAGCTTCTCTTCAAGTTCTTGGCGGGTATCGATAAACTCTCCCCGCGCTCTATTCTCGAAATTAAGATCCACTACCAAACGCATGACGTCCTCGACCACATCCCCTTCTTTTCTGGGTAGAATGCTTAGCTTTGCAGCCATGCTCAATTCGTTCGCCGTGGGCCGCCTCCCCAAGGTACTCAAGAATGCTTCATGAATATTCGAAGCGGTCGGCTCTTTCGCGGCAAAACGTGAGTCCCATAGAGTAGCTCTAATATCTTTATTGTTAAGAAGCCCCAAAGCCTGACTGACTACCATTCGATCCTTGGCCCCTTGAAGTGAGGCCGGGCGAAAGCCCGCCTCAAAAAGCGCCTCTGGTAGCTCTTTCGTATTCGAACCACCCGACACCTTTGAAATAGCGCCATGGATTTGACCGAGAGAAAGTGGCTTCAGCGGCATCCGGGAAAATAGAGGCGCCTTTTCCTCACTCTCATTCGTGGGGTTTGTGCGGCTACTGAGCTGGTACGCTTCACTCTCACACATCCATCCCAATAGGGTATCAAGCCTGAACCCCGATTTCTTAAATTCCTGAGCTAGAGTCTCCAGAAGTTCCGGATGGAGAATCCCTTCCAATTGATTCATTTCGTTCACGTGAAAATCGTCGGCAGGCGTATCGCCATTTAACCCGGCCCCAAAAAGAGCCGCCCACATTCGATTCACAATTGCTTTGGGAAAGAGAGGATCCCCGGTGATGCGATTCGCAAGCTCTTCTCGTACGGTTAAGGCATCCGATTTACCAAGCTCCTTCCCATCGAGATACCGAGGTTTCGCCTCGTTTTTTACTGTGCCGCTCCCGCCATTCAAGACGGACGGATCGTAAGACACTGTCGCGGGGGGCGCATCCTCAAAGTAGAGCGTTCGCTTCAGGTAATTACCATACCCGTTTGGATATACAGAAGACAGGCTCGCATTTAAACCCCAGTAATCAGATTGCTTCCACTTCTGGAAAGGATGATCATGACATTTCGCACACTCCAATTGTGTCCCCAGGAAAAGATGCGCTGTCTTTTGGGTGACGGGCTCCATGTCGAAGTTTTCTCCGCGGTGCATACGCAGAAACTCTTGCTTTTTGTAATCCACCATGTTGATCGGCATCCCATAATTTCCGTTTAGTCCAACCCTAATCCGAGGGCCACCTTGGCTTCGGGCCACACGAACTTTGGTTGCTAGAAGATCCCGCACCACTTTATCCATCGCAAATTGGTGTTCGCTGAAAAGCATTTGCGCCACGTACGAGAGGCTAGGATCGGTGGCCTCGCTACCGGATTTCGGGTTCTCCGTTCCCAACCAGCCCCCCCACCGAGTGGCCCAGTAAGGTTGAAAGCGCGAATTGCGCGTAATATCCTTACAGAGCACCTGGTGCTTTTTGGGATTTTTCGAATTGGTGAATTCCTGAAGGGCTTCCGCCGTAGGCGTCTCGCCAAGAAAATCCAAGTACGCCCGACGGATAAACTCTCCGTCCGTCGCCTTTTCGGAAGGGGTGACGCCCGCCTTTTTCCAAGTCTCTCGCATCAAGAGATTCATGCGAGAGGGAACATCCATCGAACCAGTCGTTGCCGATGATCCCGTCGAAGCGTGATCGGCAGCCGTTTTAGGAGCTGCTGCCAAAACCAAATTTTGCGGAAATAGGGAGATAAGAATCATCCCCCAAGAAATAAAACGCATTACCCCCCCCGGGCAGTTTCTTAAAGCAACGCCTGTGCCGAAACTCCAGGCACGCCCGATCCCTGTATTCCTCAAGCGTTCTTTCTAAGAAATGGTCGACTGATCACGAAAAAATTGAAAAGGAGAAGCCTTCCCAGGCCAGTGCATTGACTATGGTGAATGACTAAACACTCATGCGTTTTGCGATTTGATTGACGAGGCCCGGAAAAAAGCGGTTCAACGTCACAAATATTTTTCCGTGCAGGGTAATCACGACTTCATTCCGGCGGCTCAAGATCCCCCGAACAATGGCGGGAGCTGCCTTTTCGACGGGAACCATGAGCCCTTTCGGAAAATTCTTATCAGGGGCTTCTTGCAAACGCCCATTCTTATCCACTCGCGAAATCTCGGTAGCAATATAACCCGGGCTGATGAGAACAACTGCTACTCCCTTTTTCGCGAGCTCCCCTCTCAGCCCCAAAGCAAGGGCCCTGACGGCAAATTTGCTCATTCCGTAGGCGGTACCATAGGGCACGGGAATCTGCCCCGCGACGCTTCCTATGATGGCAAGGATTCCCTTTTGCTCGAGAACTGCATCTTTCGTGGCATAGAGAGTATTGAGTACACCGAAAACATTCGTCTCGAACTGACGGCGATAATCTTCCACGGTTAATTTCGATAATGGACCCGTCACCCCAAACCCCGCATTCGCTACAACGATATCCAATCGCCCAAAGACCGAAAGGATTTTTTTCACTGCCTCGTCGAGAGATTTTGCATCAGTCACATCTCCGCCCAAAACCAAAGCCTCGCCCCCCAGCGCTTCAATTTTCTTCTCAAGCTCGTTCAATCGATCGGCCCGCCTTGCGAGCAGTGCCACGCGAAACCCACGCTTTGCAAATTCAAGTGCCGAGGCCGCCCCTATTCCTGAGGAAGCTCCTGTAATCAGTACGACTTGTTTCATTCTTCTCCCGATTGAAGCGCCTGTTTTATTCTCTCAGCGACCGCCAATTTCAAACCTGCTGCCGCAAGCTCCTCGACGGAAGCATCTCTAATGCCTGGTAGGCCACCAAATTTTTTCAAAAGTTCCGCGCGCGTTTTGGGCCCAACTCCTTCGACAGCTAGCAAGACCGAATCCTCAAAAGTCTTTTTGTGCCGGCGCGTGCGATGCCCTTTCACGGAAAACCGATGCGCTTCATCTCTTACTCGCTCGAGAAGGGCAAGCGCTGGATTGCCCTGTTTCAAATTTAAAGGATTCTTACGGCCAGGAATGAAAATTCTCTCCTCGCTACGCTTTACTTCTTTGCGCGTGAAAGCACTTTCCGTTCTCGCTTTAGCAATCGAGCAAACCGGAATTTCCACTTTCAGATCTTCCAACGCTTTAACAGCCGAAGCCAGTTGCCCTTTACCGCCATCGATGAGCAAGAGATCGGGAGGCGGTGGATCTGGTTTAGAAAAACGACGGGTCACCGTCTCATAGATCATTGCAAAATCATTCTGCCCTTCTACTGTCTTGGGGTGGTAGATGCGGTAGCGGCTCTTCAACGGTCGCTCATCAGCAAAATGTACCAGCGCCACGGCGGGATTCTCGCCCTGGATATTCGAAACGTCGATTCCTTCTATCGTGTGCGGCGCCTCGGGGAGCCCCAACGCTTCTTGCAATAGACTCGAGGCCGACAAGGGCTGGCGTTTTTGATTCTCCTGGTAAATTAGCTTTGCGTTTTCGTAAGCCATCCCAAGTAAACGCATGGGCTTTTCACTGCGACGGACCCGAACGCTAGATTTCTTGCTGGATTTCTGGGAAAGGAATTTTTCCAACACCTCACGCCCCTGGAAATCATTCGCAATCCATACCTCGTCCGGTACCAGGGACATGGTATAAAACTGCTCCAGAAAACTTCTCGTCGTCTCCTCTACAGATCCTAGCACGAGGGGCGTTTTTTCCGCTCGGCGACCAGTTAAGAATCCCGCCCGGATGAACAATACCACCCACTGCAATTCGCTTTTAGCTTGGTAACAACCAACGACATCGATGTCCTTTTGCTGATCCATCAAGATGGCATTCTGTTTTTCCGTGATGGTCTTGATCGCCCGGATCTTATCCCTCAGCGTTTTCGCGCGTTCGTACTCCATCTTTACTGAGGCCTCTCCCATCTCCTTTGTCATGTTTTTCAGAAGCTCCCGCTTCTTCCCTTTAAGAAAGAGGATCGCCTCGTGCAACTGCTTCGCATAATTTTCCTGAGTGACTAAATTCACACACGGGGCCGTGCAGGTGCCGATCTCGTAATTCAAGCAAGGACGGGTGCGGTTCTTGAACTTGTTATCCGTGCAGTCGCGAATCTGAAAGGTCTTCAAAAGAAAACGCCCGATTTCATTCACCCCACCACTGAAGGGCCCAAAGTATTTCAAGTTGGGCGCGTTCCAGACCTTGCGCGTGATTCGTAGGAGAGGAAACGGATGGGTAAAATCGAGAACGACGTAGGGAAAGTTCTTATCATCCTTCAGTCTAATGTTGTAACGGGGCCGGTGCTTTTTGATGAGGTTGCACTCTAATAGAAGGGCCTCGAGCTCAGTAGACGTGACCGTAAACTCCAGATCATGGATTTTCTTCACCAAAAGTCGGGTTTTGTCGGAAATGGACGCCGGCTTTTGAAAATAGGACCGGATGCGGTTACGAAGATTTTTCGCCTTGCCTACATATAGAATGCGGTTTGCCGCATCCTTCATCAAATAAACGCCAGGATTGGTCGGCCATTCCTTGATGCGTTGCAAGTAGTTAGGTCGTTCCACGGCAACACTATACCTGTCATTGCGAGGAGCGACAGCGACCTCGTAATAACGGAAAGACCTTGCCCGCTGGGAAACGCCATGTTATCGAATTGCCAGAGTTTTTTAATACACACGTTCCCTAGACTCTTCTGGTCTCCCTAAAGGGAGAATGGGAACGGAGGCATAAACCGGAGGAACCACATGCCAGAAATTTCCATGAAAAATATGTTAGAGGCGGGCGTGCACTTTGGGCACCAAACCCACCGCTGGAATCCGAAAATGAAGCCGTTCATTTTCGCGCCCAGAAACGGGATCTACATTATCGATCTAGAAAAAACGGTAAAGCACTCGAAAGACGCCTGCACCTTCATTGCGAATACGGTCGCAGAAGGCGGGAAAGTTCTGTTCGTCGCCACCAAAAAGCAGGCGAAGGTCGTTGCGAAAGAAGCGGCCGAACGAGCGGGAATGCCGAACGTTACCGAACGTTGGCTCGGGGGCACACTGACAAACTTCGCTACGATCCGACGTGGCTGCGAAAAATTAGAACAATTGGAATCCTGGAAAACAGACGGGACGTATGAGCTGCTTCCTAAAAAGGAAACAGTAATGCACGAGAGAAAGCGCAAGAAGCTCGATGCTAGCTTGGGCGGCGTTCGCACGATGCGCTCCCTACCCGCGGCCTTGTTCATCATCGATCCCGAAAACGAGAGAATTGCCGTAGCGGAAGCGAATCGCTTAGGCATCCCGGTCGTTGCGGTCGTGGACACAAACTGTAATCCGGATCCTATCGATTTTGTGATTCCCGGAAACGATGACGCTATTAAGTCGGTCACGCTTTTCGTGAATCTGATCGCCGATGCTTGCATCGAGGGCAGCTCGCAGTTCGAACAGAGAATGCGCCAGCAATCCTCTCCCGCCGTCGCTCATTCGACCGCAGAAGGCGCTCAGGGCGATGTTGTGGGACACAAACCTGCGCCGGGTCCTGTCGTCGAGAAAGTAGTCCGTCGCGATGTGAAGAACATCCCGACCGATATCGATTACCACATCGATGCCGAGGGCGGAGTGCCGGATGAAAACGAAGTGGCTCCGACGGAAGTCTCTGAAGAGCCTGAGGGTGAAAAGAAGGAGTAGGGAGTGAGTGACGCGAATTCGGTAAAAGAATTAAGAGAAAAAACCGGGGCTGGGTTCATGGAGTGTAAGAAAGCACTTCTGGAATCCGGCAACGACATGGATAAAGCGATCGACTACTTGCGCAAGAGGGGCCTTGCCGCCGCCTCAAAGAAGGCCGGACGAGCCGCTAACGAAGGCCGCATTCATTCCTACATCCACAGCAATGGAAAAGTGGGCGTGATGGTCGAGGTGAACTGCGAAACTGATTTCGTGGCTCGCACCGATGATTTTCAAACCTTCGTGAACGACTTGGCCTTGCATGTGGCAGCCGCAAATCCGCGTTACTTGAATAAGGAAGCCGTTCCAACGGATGAGATCGAGAAAGAAAAATCGATCTTCAAGGCCCAGGCCCAGAACTCAGGGAAACCGCCGGCCGTGCTCGATAAAATTGCCGAAGGCAAGATCAACAAGTTTTTCGAAGAGAATTGCCTTCTACATCAAGGCTTCGTGAAAGATCCCGACAAGAAAATCGAAGATCTTGTGAAAGAGACCATCGCGAAATTGGGTGAGAACATCCAGATCGCGCGTTTCGTCCGCTACCAACTTGGAGAGACAGCTACAAAGCCTGCGACGGAAACCGCAAATTAACAGTTTCCTGAAAAACCTGCTTTGGAGACAAAAAAATGATTTTTCGAGCGAGACGAGGAAGAGGAGGAAAAAGCCCGGAGGCGGCCATGGAATGGCCGTTGAGGACTTTTTCGGACGATGACGAAGGGGCAGCCGAAAAAGCATTTTTTTGGCCCAAATGGGGTTTTTCAGGAAACTGTTAGTATGGCGACAGCAAAAACGAAGTACACCCGAGTATTGCTAAAGCTTAGCGGCGAAGCCCTTGCGGGAGAGAAGAGCTTCGGAATTCAAACCGACATCATCGACCGCATCGCAAGCGAGATTAAAGAAGTCCACGAAATGGGAGTCGAAATCGCGATCGTCATCGGAGGGGGGAACATCTTCCGGGGAATCGCCGGCACCGCCCAGGGAATGGATCGCACGAGCAGCGACTACATGGGAATGCTCGCCACGGTGATAAATGGTCTTGCTCTTCAAAACTGTCTCGAAAAACTAGATATTTATACCCGTGTGATGTCGGCCATCGAGATGCACGAGCTTTGCGAGCCTTACATTCGAAGGCGCGCCATGCGCCACTTGGAAAAAAAGAGGGTCGTCATTTTTGCGGCAGGCACCGGAAATCCTTATTTTACGACGGATACAGCTGCAAGCCTGCGTGCCATGGAAGTGAATGCCGACATCATTATGAAGGCCACCCGCGTAGAAGGCGTCTATAGCGACGATCCATTGAAAAACAGTGAGGCCACCTTCTTCAAGACCCTCGACTACATGGAAGTCTTGAAAAAAGGACTCAAGGTGATGGACTCCACCGCGATTTCACTTTGTATGGATCACGATCTTCCGATTTTGGTTTTTAATCTGAACCGTCCTGGAAACTACAAGCGCGTCGTCATGGGTGAGGACATCGGAACTATCGTGAGAAAAGCTGGAGGAAGCTGATGAATCAACAATTGACGGATAGCAAGAAGCTCATGGAAAAATCGGTCGAACACTTGAAACAGGAGTTTTCAAAGCTTCGCGTGGGCCGCGCCACCACTTCGATGGTGGAAGGGGTTCGAATTGAGGTTTACGGCTCGCCCATGACCATCAAGGAAGTGGCCGCACTCACGATTCCAGATCCAAAAACAATCCAGATCCAGCCCTGGGATCGCTCCGTAATGCAGGAAGTGGAAAAAGGGATTTTAGCGGCGAACTTGGGACTGACTCCCATTAACGATGGAAAAGTTATCCGAATTAATCTTCCACCGATGACGGAAGAGCGCCGAAAAGATTTCGTTAAACAGATCAAAAAGTTCGGCGAAGAAGCGAAGGTCACAGTACGGAACAACCGCAGAGATGCCATCGACGGCATGAAAGCAAAGAAGGATGATATTTCCGAAGACGACCTCCGGCGCTTTCAAGATGAAGTTCAAAAACTTACCGATTCCTTCACCACGGAGATCGACAAGCTCGTAGAAGCCAAATCCAAAGAAGTGATGACCCTTTAATGGAAGGCGATTTACCGAAACACGTAGCAATCATTATGGACGGAAACGGCCGGTGGGCCCAAACCCGTCATTTTGGTCGCACCCTAGGCCACCATGAGGGGGCCAAACGGGTAGATGAAATTGTAAGCGAGTGCGCGGACCTCGGCATTCGCTACCTAACGCTTTACGCTTTCTCGACGGAGAATTGGAATCGTCCCGCGACAGAAATCAAGGTGCTGATGGGGCTTCTTGTGCAACACCTGAGCGCGCTAGACAAAAAACTCGTAAAAAATCATATTCGTCTCCTCTCCAAGGGCCAGGTGGATCGCCTACCAGGCTTTGCGCGCAACGAGCTTCAGCGGGTGGTAGATCTTACCAATTATTCCGATCCTAAGATGAGTCTCACTCTTTGTCTTTCTTATGGAGGCCGCCAAGAGATAGTAGATGCGGTGAAAGCCCTTGCCCAAAAAGTGCAAGACGGAAAACTGGCTCCAGACGCTATCACGGAGTCAATGATTACCGAGCATCTCTACCAACCCGACGTTCCCGATCCCGATCTCTTAATCCGAACGGGCGGCGAGTACAGGGTCAGTAACTTCTTGCTCTGGGAAATTGCCTACACCGAGCTCTATGTAACTCCGACACTTTGGCCGGATTTCACTCTGCCAGAGCTTCACAAGGCTTTGGATACTTACCAGCACCGCGAACGGCGGTATGGAAAAACTTCAGAACAGGTAGTTTCCACTCCCTCCGCCCCATGAAGACTCGATTATTCACCGGCAGCTTTGTTGCGTTGACGGTGTTGTGGCTTATTTTTCGCGGCCACATGAGCCTCATCACGAGCGTAGTACTTTTGTGTACGGGATTGGGTTATGTCGAATACGATCGCCTCTTCTTCAACGAAGAGCTTTCCAGCCCTCCGGTTCTTAGACAACTGCGGATGTTCTTCATTCTCTCGTTTTCAATTCTTGCCATCCGGCGCGGGCCAGAGCCGGCCTGGATAGCCGTTTGGCTCTCCATCGCAGTACTCGCCGTTCGCCAGGTGCTTGATTCCGAGCGTAGGAACCAGTTTGAACGATCGGTCGCGGTATTCGGGCTCGAGGTGCTGGGGTACTTCTACCTACTCGGCCTCTTTGGATTCATCCTTCCTGTTCTGGAAATGCAGGAGGGCCGGCTTTGGCTCCTTTTTCTCTTTCTGATCGTTTTCCTTGGCGACACGGCGGCTTATTTCGTCGGGATGCAATGGGGAAAACACCGTTTGGCACCCCATATCAGTCCCAAAAAGTCTATTGAAGGGGCGATTGCGGCTGTAGTCACAGCGGCTCTTGTCGGTTTTTTCTGGGTCGTAGGGGTAATGAAAACGGATCCCCTCTCGTCTTTCGGCGTGAAGGTGATATTCTTTACTCCGGTTTTAAGCCTGCTCGCGCAGGCCGGGGATCTTTTTGAATCGATGCTGAAGCGAAGCCGCACACAAAAGGACTCAGGCAATCTTTTGCCGGGTCACGGTGGCATTCTCGATCGAGTGGATGGTCTTTTTCTGGCCACCCCCATTTTTTACTTTTATTTGAAGTTTCTTCTACTGCCGGGGGACGCATGAGCAAAGCGATTGCGGTTTTCGGATCCACGGGCACGATCGGTGAGAACACCCTGCAATTAATCCGAGACTACTCCTCTCTTTTCCATGTCGATTGCCTAATCGCCGGGAAAAATATTGAACGCCTCCGCGGACAAATTAGTGAATTTCACCCCCCCTTCGTCTCCGTCGAACGAGCGGAAGATGCGGACCGATTACGCCGCGAATTTCCTTCTCTGGACGTGGGCTTTGGCGAGGAGGGGCTCAAGGTAGCGGCGGAGCGCCCTTCGTCTGAAGTAGTGGTCATGGGAATCGTGGGCTTCACCGCCCTTGCGCCAACGCTTTCAGCCGCGCGCGCGGGAAAGACCATAGCGCTCGCGAATAAAGAATCCCTGGTTGTCGCGGGGACTCTTGTAAAACAAGAAGCCCTTCGTCACGGCGCCAAAATCTTGCCCGTCGATAGCGAGCACAATGCTTTATTTCAGCTACTCGAAGGCAGGCCACGAGGGGATGTTCGGTCATTGGTCCTCACTGCGAGTGGTGGACCCCTTCTTCGCCGGCCAGAGCTTCCACTCGAAGATGTGACTCCCGCCATTGCGATAAAGCACCCTAACTGGAAGATGGGCCCTAAGATCAGTGTGGATTCCGCGACACTCATGAATAAGGGCCTCGAGCTCATCGAAGCGTGCTTTCTTTTCGATTTTTCGCCGAATGACATCGAGGTTTGGATTCACCCTCAAAGCATCATTCATGGGGCAATTTGGCTTCACGACAATTCTTGCCTTGCTCAGCTCTCTAAACCGGACATGAAATCGTCGATTGGCTATGCAATGCACTACCCCGCTCGCCTCGATGGCCCCATCCCAAAACTCACTTTCAAAGATATGGCTCAATTAGAATTTCTGGAGCCGGACACGATAAGATTTCCCTGTTTAGAGCTCGCGCGAGAGGCATTGAAACTGGGGCCAAGCCACCTCATCGCTTTGAACGCCGCAAATGAAGTGGCAGTAGCAAAGTTTTTAGAGGGGAAGCTCCTCTTTCCCCAGATCCCACAGGTCATTCGCCGCGTGCTCGAGAGGCACCAAGCAAGAGCCGTGGATTCGCTAAACACTCTTTTTGAAATCGATAGGGAAAGCCGCCACGCCTCGTGCTGAATTTCTTAACTCGCCCACGCCTCCTTGCCGTCTTTACCCTAGGGCTCTTGGGTCTCTATTACTACGCCTGCTGGGTGGAACCATTTTGGTTGGAAACGACGAGACACACCATTCTCACCAACGTAAAGAGACCCATCAAAATAGCCCATCTCTCGGATCTTCATATTCGACATTTTGGAGAGCTTGAACAAAACGTAATCGATGTCTTGGAAGTGGAAAAACCAGACCTCATAGCGATTTCGGGAGATTCCACTATCTCCCGCTATGGAATCCCAGCCCTTCGAGAGATTCTTTCCCATTTTCACGCACCGAACGGAGTTTGGGTGGTAAAGGGGAATTGGGAAAACGCAGTCCGAATCCCTCACGAGCGGAAATTTTTCGAAGAACTCGGCATCCATTTTCTTCTGAACGAAGCAAGGGCGGCCCGGGACGACCTCTGGGTAATCGGCCTAGACGAAAGTATGCATGGTTTTCCCAAAGTGGACGAATCGCTAAAAGGGGTTCCTTCCGATGTATTTCGGCTCGCCTTGTTTCACGAGCCTGGCATTTTCAATCGTTTGGCAGGGCACATCAATCTTGGACTCGCCGGCCACACGCACGGGGGCCAGATCCGTCTCCCCTTTCTCCCCCCCCTCTTCCTGCCCCAAGGGTGTTTTGGATATGTCGCAGGTTGGTATGAAGACCACCAATCCCGCCTCTATGTGAGCCGCGGAATAGGTAATTCCATGTTGGAAGCCCGTTTTCTCGCCCGACCCGAGCTCGCCTTTATCACACTGCATCCTAATCATTAGAAAAAAAAGTATGGCATCCCTTTTTCGATAGTAGAGGGTTGTTGGCTGACGCAAACGGTTAGATTACACTGCAAAATACTATGCTTACTTCAGTCATCGGCGTGATCGTCCTATTAGGTGGCCTGATTTTTTTTCATGAGTTGGGGCACTACTCTGTAGCGAAGTTTTTTGGCGTAAAAGTGGAAGTCTTTTCCTTGGGTTTCGGAAAAAGAATCTTCCGACGTCAGTGGGGGGAAACGGAATATTGTCTCTCTCTTTTTCCCTTGGGTGGATACGTAAAGCTCATGGGAGACGATCCTTACAAAGGAGTCCCGGCCGCCGAAGCGGAGCGGGCATTCTCCACGCAAAAACTTTACAAGCGATTTCTTATCGTCGCGGCGGGCCCCCTCGCTAATCTCATTCTCGCTTACACACTTTTCGTTTTGGTTTTCTGGAGCGGAAAGCCAATGGAAGGAACACGAATCGGGACAGTCCACGTGGGAAGTCCGGCGTGGGAATCCGGAATACGTCCGAGAGATCGGATCGTGGAAATTGGAGGTAAGCCGGTCACCACCTGGAATGAAGTGGAAGGATTCTTGAAGTTTCGCGAGGGAGAGAAAGTCGACTTACAGCTCGAGCGCGACGGACAGACGCTTAAGATGCCCATCACCGTGACGAGAGTTCACAGCAAGAATGATTACGGTGAAGATCAGGAAATCGGTGGCATCAAGGGCATCGGTCCCTACCCTCTCGCCACGATGAT
>JAHFAF010000210.1 GCA_023250715.1 Pseudobdellovibrionaceae bacterium
AAGGTAAATTACGGCTTGGACAGGTGCCGGGATTGTAGTCCGTGGAAAGGGCCACCCTTCCCCCCTGGTCCAGTAAAGCGCGCGCATTTGCGTAGGGGGTGTTCGTAAAGAGAGAAGCCCCCGGGCACAATACGGCCGTGGTCTTGCTCTCTGCCAATGCCTTCACAGTTTCCGCGCTGCTATCGTCGAGATGATCGATACTACTTGCCCCTAGCTCAATACCGAGTTGGGTTCCGCCGAGATCAGTAAACTGATCGCAATGTAGTTTGAGCTTTAACCCGTGCCCCTTTGCCGCCTCACAAAGTTTTCTAGCTTGGGCTACAGAAAAATATCCCTCTTCGATGAACACGTCGAAGAAGACCGCAAGCTTTCTCTTCGTGATTTCGGGAATCCACTCTTTACAGATCAGGTTCACGTAGTCATCTGTTCGCCCTTTGAATTCAGGGGGCGTGGCGTGAGCCGGTAGAAATGTTGGCACTAGAAAGACGGAAGTGTTCTTTTGCATCGCTTGGATCACTTCAAGAGTCTTGATCTCTGATTCCAAATTAAGGCCGTAGCCTGATTTGATTTCGATTACTCCGACTCCGTACTTTTGAAATCTTTCGAGCTCATGAAGAGCGGATTCAAAAAGTTCGTCTTTTGTCGATTCCCGAGTCCAGGCAAGGGTAGAAAGAATCCCGCCACCACTCTGGGCTACCTCTTGGTAGGATTTTCCTTGGCAACGAAGGGCGTAATCATGGTGGCGCTGACCACCATAAACCAAGTGGGTGTGGCATTCGACGAGCTCAGGGAGCCAAACCTCCCCCTCGCCGGAAAACACATTGGCCATGTCCTGGTATTCCACAGGCAATTCCGAAGTAAGTCCCACCCATTTAATTTGGTTGGTCTCGTCATCGGCGACTAGAGCGGCATCCTCTAGTACCCCAAGATCTTTTTCTTCGATTCCGCGTCCCTGTTTTTCAACGACACCCTTCATCGTCAGGCACTGGGCGATGTGTTCGTAGAGAACCAAACTCATAACAATCCTTTCTCGTGAGCGTGGGTCCAGATTTCTTCTTCGCGAATCATCACGGCCACTCGCTCCATGTCTGTGTGCAGATAACGATCGTTATCCAGAGGCGGAATCTCTTCGCGCACATAGGCGTGTAAAGCTCTCGGGCCGCGGCCCGGTTTCAAGGGCTTTCTAAATTCCAGTGCCTGGCATGCGGCAAGCGCTTCGATAGCGAGCACGTATTGAGTATTCTCAATTATTTTTTTAGCTTTCCTAGCCGAGATAGGACCCATGCTATTGTGATCTTCCTTTTCATTGTTCGTTGTCACCGAATCGGTGGAGGCGGGGTGGGTGAGAATTCGATTCTCCACGACCAGGCTTGCTGCCGTGTACTGAGAGATCATGAACCCAGAGTTCAGCCCCTCATTCTTTACCAAAAAAGTTGGCAGTTCGCTAAAAACCGGGTTGATGAGTTTCACCGTGCGGCGCTCGGAGATGCTGGCAATTTCGGAAACTGCCATTCCCAAAATATCGAGTGCGAAGGCCAAAGGCTGACCGTGAAAATTTCCGTTTGAAACGATCTCTCCCGTATCGGGATTCACAAGAGGGTTATCTGTCGCGGCATTCAATTCCGTTTCCACTGTCTTTCGCACGAAGCTCAAAAGATCGCGGCACGCGCCATGTACTTGAGGTGCGCAGCGAAGCGAATAGGGATCTTGGACGCGGTCGCAAGTGAGATGGCTTTGGTAGATTTCACTGTCTTGCATGAAGGATCGCAAGAGTTCAGCACTTCTCGATTGTCCCGCGTGGGGGCGAACTGCATGCACCCATTCCTTATAGGCCTTGGGGCTTCCTAATATTCCTTCTAAGGAAGCCGAGCAGATGAGGTCCGCGGTATCGACGATTCTCTCCGATTGGCGAAGAAGCAAGGCCGCCATCGCGGTCATTTGTTGTGTGCCGTTGATGAGAGAAAGCCCTTCCTTCGCAGCAAGCTTGATCGGCTTCAAGCCAGCCTTTTCGAGTGCCTCTTTTCCTGTGAGTCGAAATCCCTGGAAAAACGCATCCCCTTCCCCAATCAGTACGGATGCTAGATGGGCTAAGGGAGCTAAATCTCCACTGGCACCTACCGATCCAATAGTAGGAATGCGGGGGTGAACTTTGTGGTTCAAAAGAGAAAGGCAAAGCTCCACGAGCTCGGGCCGGACTCCACAAAATCCTTTTGCAAGAACATTGGTTCTAAGAAGAAGGATGGCGCGGCTTTCTCGTTCCGAGTGGCACTCCCCCACGCCCGCGCAGTGGCTTCGAATTAAATTCACTTGGAGTGTCTCGAGCTGATCAGAAGGGATGGAGACTTTGCTTAAGATTCCAAAGCCTGTGTTAATGCTGTAATGGCGCTGGCCCGATTGTGCTGCTTTGTCGACAGCGGCTCGGGATTTCAAGATGCGTTCTCTTGCTTTAGGGCTGAGGGAGACCTGCTCGAACTGTTCTACTATCTTGAAAAAACTTTCAAGTGTGAGGGAGTCTCCATCGAGCTGAATCATGATTTTCCCGCTTGGCGAAGTGCTTTCACCGTCTTTGCGTAGTCCGGCGTTCCCATAAGGCCCGTTCCTACCACTAAAATATTAGCGCCTGCAGAAAGAACTTCTCCGGCGTTTTTTTCTTTGATCCCACCATCGATTTGAATCTCAGTTTTTCCCTTGCCTATCATCTTCTTAAGTTCTCGCACGCGATTTAAAGCGGATGGCAAAAATTTCTGTCCGCCATAGCCAGGATTCACGCTCATAATGAGTACGTAATCGGCGTCTTCCAAGGCTCCGTCCAAAGCGCTTAAAGATGTTCCCGGATTGATCGCAATCCCGGCCCTCATGCCGAGCTCTTTGATGCGATTTAAAGTGCGATTCAAGTGCGGGCAGGCCTCCACATGGACGGATAGCCAGTCACAGCCGACTCTCTTGAATTCTTCTAAGAACCTATCGGCGTTCTCGATCATGAGATGGGCATCAAGAGGAAGCTTCGTGAGGGGACGAAGGGCTTCGATGACGGGAAATCCGAACGTGATATTCGGGACGAAGTGCCCGTCCATGATGTCCAGGTGCAAGAGATCGACTCCAGCCTTTTCCAATTTTTGGATTTCGTCGGCGAGTTTTGTGAAGTTTGCAGCGAGGATCGAAGGGGCAATTTTAACCGACATCAAGCTCCCATCCGAGAGTGAGGGAAGTTCCCTCGATACGCCAAAAGAAAATCACGGATTGCGAGCCTTTTTCTATTCGCGAGTTGAATTTCTGTCAAGAAAAGCGAAGACTTATCCCCGCACCCCACCTGCAAGAACGTCTTATGGTCCGTGTGGATTTCTCCTGCGGTGAGAGATTTTTCGGGAGGGCTCACCCGAGCTCTAAAAACTTTCAGAGGAGTACTTTCTAACGTCGTTTCGGCGACCGGCCAGGGCTGGAGCGCTCGCACCTGATCGAAAATCTTTTCAGCCGGTTGCTTCCAATCGATAATGGCTTCCGACTTATCTATTTTAGGTGCTAGCGTTGCTAGACTCTCATCCTGAGGAGTAAAGAAGTATTTCCCCGTATCGAGTAGGCGAAGAGCTTCGATCGAGGCCTCCGCTCCGAGGGTGGCCAATCTTTCTAGGAGCTCTCCGGAAGTTTCTTCGGGCAAAATAGCGATCTCTTTCTGGAGGAGAATGTCGCCCGCATCGAGTTTCTTCGCCATCTTTTGGATCGTAATTCCCGTTTTCTTTTCGTGATTCCAGATCGCGCGCTGAAAGGGGGCGGCGCCACGGTATTTCGGCAAAAGAGAGGCGTGGACATTCAAGGGAGCTACTCGCGGGAAAGCAAGAACGTCGCTCTTCAAAATTTGTCCGAAAGCAACAACCAAGAGGACATCGGGCGAATAGGGTTGGAGCTGTTCGGCTGTTACGCGGTCGGTTTCTATTAAAGGAAGTCCCTTTTCTCGCGCAAATTGCCCTACTGCAGTGGATGCAATTTTTTGCCCACGGCCGGTGGCTTTTGCGGTTTGGGTAACGACCGCTAGAGGTGCGCCATAGGTTTCGCAGACTTTTTTCAAGATCACGACTGCAATCTCCGGGCTTCCGAGAAATATATATTTCACAGGGTGATCGCTTTCTCGAGCTTGCGGCGCACGAAGCGACGCTTTAGGGGAGAGAGCCTGTCTACGAAAAGGATTCCATCCAGGTGGTCATTTTCATGTTGGATCGCGACTGCCAAGAGCTCTTCCGCAACCAGGGAATGGGGTTTCCCATGCCGATCTTGAAAGTCCACAACGATGTGTTTCTTACGGGTCACCTCTTCCGTGACTCCGGGGACACTTAGGCAGCCTTCTTCAAAAACTATTTTTCCTTCCCCGTCGTGCAGCTTCGGGTTGATGAATTCATAGAGCTTCTTTTCCCCGCTTTCCTCGGACCAGCTGATATCAATGACAAACATCCGTAGGGGTTGCCCGACCTGGATGGCGGCAAGCCCGACGCCATTTGCCGCGTACATCGAGACTGCCATGGCGTCGAGAAGCTTGTGAAGGGAAGAATCGAATTCCTTTACAGTATCCGAAATCTCTTTGAGCTTGGGGTCCGGAAATTTAAGTATGGAAAGTTGCATGCGTTCGTTTGCGCAAAAACCAAAGTGTCCAGCCTGCAAGAAATAGCATATTCGGCGCCCAGCCCGCAATCAGCGCGGGGACATGGCCACCTTGGCCTATGGAAACACTCACCCGAAAGCTAATCAGGTAGATAAAAACGATAAGGAAGCAGAGCGCAATACTTCGCGCCATGCTGGGGCGTCTGAGCGGCTGAAGTCCAAAGGGAATGCCAATCAAGATGAAAATAAGAGGCGTAAAGACCATCGCGATTCGCTCGTGATAGTGAACCCGCTGTGCCGTCGTGTCGAGACCGTAACCCGCATTGCGATCGATGTAGGTTCTCAATTCCCGCAATCGCATCATTTCTTCTTGAATCTTTATGGTCTTGAAGTCGGCGGGCTTTTCAGAAATTTGGGCGCGCCTTTCCTTGAACTCTTTTCCCATGGGAAAATCCTGTTCCGCTGGATAGCGGATCTGAAACCCGTCCTTCAGGAGCCAATCATTCTCTTCATAGTGGGCCAATTTTGCGTGAATTCTTTCGCGTATCTGAAAGTTAGAGTCTAGTTGATAGACATTTAGGTCCTCAATCGTGTTTGTCTTCGGGACAAAGCGGCCAAAATTATAGATGAGGTGTTTGCTTCGGTACCAATATCCGCCCCGTGGGATCGAAAGCCAATTTTCATGGCTCGGATCGATGCCCTTCTCCATGAAATAGACTTTTTTCCGAAGAGCTGGAACGAGAGGATCAAAGATAAGGAAGGCAGCTGTGCTAACAGTTGCGACGGCGGCTACGAAGGTGGAGATCAAACGAATCGAGCTCACGCCGCTCGAGTAAAGAGCCAGAATTTCATTCTGTCTCGACATGTTGGTAAGAACTAGAAGCGTTGCCATGAGGCAAGCCAAGGGAACGAATAGTTGGAGAGCATTGGGAAGTTTACAAAGGTAGAGAATAAGAACTTGGGAGACATTCATCTTGAGTCCCCAAATCTGACTGAAAAATTCTACCCCTAAATAAACGATGGCGACGCCGATGAGAATGGCGAGGAAAAAGAGCACGAACTCGCGAATCAGAAGCTTATCAAGCGTGTCCACTGACTATTTCTTTCAGCTTCTCTTTAACTTTGTTCAACCCGCCGGGGTTAGTGCCGCCTGCTTGCGCGAAATCTTTTCTTCCTCCACCGGTACCGCCCACTTCCTTCGCGAGAGGTTGAATGATCTTGGAAGCGTCCCACTGTTCGATGAGATCTTTAGTAAGACCCACGCACATGGAAACTTTCTGCTCTTCTGTCGTGGCCAAGCAAACGATAGTGGGGCCCTTGGATTTATCCCTCACCTGATCTACGAGGCTTCTAAGGACATTAGGCTTCACATCCTGCACCTCGCGATAAATGAGGCGAATGCCATTCACGACTTCCCCTTCGTCCGGTGTTTGTGCCGAGCCACCGGCTTGAGCAGCCTTGAATTGGAGTTTTTCATTTTCTTTATTGAGCCGCTTGATTTCATTTTGCAACTGTTCCACTTTGGATTCCATGAGTTGCTCTCGTTGAACATAATATTCGAGGACCGCTTCACCGGTAATCGCTTCGATTCTTCTTACGCCGCTCGCGACGGAGGACTCACTCAAGATCTTTAAGACGCCGATTTTTCCGATGTTTTCTTCGAGGTGTGTGCCTCCACACAGCTCGACGCTGAAAGGTTTCCCTTCTCCGACGGTCACAACGCGAACGCGATCTCCATACTTTTCATCAAAAAAGGCCATGGCACCGCTTTGAATTGCATCGTCATAGGATTTCTCCTCAGTCTTTACGTTCAGGCCCTCTTGGATTTTTTCGTTGACCAGGGCTTCGATCTTTCGCCTCTTCTCCTCCGGGACCTGACTCGGAAAGGTAAAATCGAATCGAAGGCGGGAGGAGTCCACCAAGGAGCCCGCCTGCTTAACTCGCTCGCCCAATTCTTGTCTCAGGGCCGCGTGAAGGAGGTGAGTTGCTGTGTGATTCGCGGCGGTTCTCGCTCGGGCGATCTTATTCACTTGAAGTAGGTATTCCACGCCCGGTTTTAACTCGCCCCGCGTGACCTTTACGCGATTCAGAATCTGATTATTGTGTTTGAAGGTGTCGAGTACTTCCGCGGACGTATCTCCCGAAGAAAGGGTCCCGCGATCTCCAGCCTGCCCGCCACCCTCCGCGTAAAATGGAGTTTCTTCAAAAAAGGCAAAGCCTTCTTGTCCTGTGGAGAGTTTATCGACGGCCTTTCCCGTCGTTTCGAATAGAGAACGGGCGGCTTTTTTCAGGCTAAGAGTTTTGCGATTGAATTCCGATGGACCAGAGACGGTCGAGAGGCTTTTGCCGATCTGTTCGAGCGTCGCACCATCATTCCCCTTGCTCCAGCTGCTCTGTGCGCGCTGCTTCTCCATGAGTTGGTTAAAGATTCCTAAGTCCACGCCTAAATTATGCTCGCGCGCGATGACTTCGATAAGATCCAAGGGAAAGCCAAAAGAATCATAGAGTCGGAATGCCACATCTCCGGATACCGTCGATTGCTTGATCTTCTTCGCCCGATCAATGGTTTCTTCCAAAAGCCCTATCCCTCGGTGGAGTGTTTCGTGGAAACGCTGTTCTTCCTCTTTCATTAACACCGAGACCAATTTCTCTTGAGAGGCGAGCTCTGGGTAGAAAGCCCCCAAGCTTCCCACAACCGAATTTACGAGTTCATATAAGAACGGCGAGTCTTGTCCCAGTTTTTTTCCGTGGCGAATCGCTCGGCGCAAGATTCGGCGAAGGACATAGCCTCTGCCTTCGTTATTTGGGATTACCCCGTCGGCCATGAGAAATGATCCGGATCGCAGGTGATCCGCGATCACCCGCATCGAAACGCTGTCTTCTTCTTTCGTCCCATATTCTTTCTTCACTCGCTTTCCGATGGCGGAAAGAATTGGTGTAAAGAGATCGCTATCGTAATTGCTGAATTTACCCTGTAGGACTGCGGCCCACCGCTCGAGACCGCCTCCCGTATCTACGCTCGGTTTTGGAAGTGGAGTCAATTTTCCGGAGGA
>JAHFAF010000211.1 GCA_023250715.1 Pseudobdellovibrionaceae bacterium
TGTCCATGAACAAGCACTATTTGCCCGAACCCGTTACTCTAGACCATGAAAATAGGACTCCTGAAAAGCGAATCTACTTCATTACCAAACCGGCCCCCACTTTTCCCGGAGGGCTCTTATTGCTCGCGTTCTTTGTGATTGGAAGTCTGGCGGGATTACTCCTTTTAATGTGGCATGATGCCTCCCTGGTCAGAAGGGCAACGGTGTTGGAGGCGAACCCGATTGCAGGAGTATCCATCGAAACAGATTAGTTCCGAGGATTCACGCATGGTTTCGAGCTTCCGGAGATGGAAAACCTTTATGGCGTAAGTTGAAAATCTCCGCCGGCCTTCACATTCATTCCTTGGTAAATGCCGCTCGCATCAATCTTAACCGCTCCTAATACGGGCACCCCCGCGTAGATGTGTGCCACGATCTGCAGGTTTTCGATATCAAACCGATCTAAATCAAAAAAGACGCGCGTGAATTCATCGGCGTAACCACTATCCTTAATATCGTAAAGCAGGATTTTGTCGCAATGAGGATAGAGTTTGCCGTCTAGATTTTTCGCATCGGCGTATCCTTGATGCTTCGCTTTGAAGTTGGGCCCGATATAGGACCCCTCTTTGCGAAGTTTCTCCAAGAATTCCGGAGTGAAAAACTCAGCATCGATCGCTTTGGCTTGTTCTCCCTCCTGATCGCCGACTAAAGAAATCTTGGCTTTGTATTTTACGGAGACTTCGTAAGCCGGAGGTGCTGCATCGAGGAGCGGCTTCGTCACCATGACGTCGATGGTCCCACTCTTGATCATGCTAGTCGTACGCTTCGGATCTTTATCCAAAACGTAATGAGCCTTTTGCCCCACCGGATCGAACCCGCCAAACGCGAACGATGAAATTAATGCCAGAGAAAGTAGTAAGCGGACCATCATTCCCCCTTAGTTTGAGTTGGCTTCTATTATATAGGATGGAAAGGCGACAATCGGAGTCGAACCGATCTACGCGGTTTTGCAGACCGCTGCCTAGCCGCTTGGCTATGTCGCCGTGGAGGCTATCTTTTATAACCTTGGACGCGCGATGTTGCCAAGGGTCATTGCGAGGAGCCGGCACCCGGGCTAGTTCGGCTTCGCCTAAACCAGTCTCCGGATCGGAGGCGACGCGGCAACCCAAAGGATGCTGCGGGGGTATGGTAAAATAGAACCATCCTCAACTCCGGAATTTTCCTTCTTAAACTCGCAATTCAGGGGCAACCATGTCGATGAAAATGGTGCGCCTTCACGGCGTCGCAAAGCAATACGGACCGAATCGATTCGCTCTGCAAAACATAAGCTTCGATCTCCAGCGCGGGGAGTTCGCTTACGTAACAGGATCGAACGGGGCGGGGAAAACTACCCTGCTGAAACTCCTCTTTGCGATGGAAAACGCGTCGGAAGGCTCCATCATAGTAAACAATCGGGATATTTCCGCCCTTCCGAAAAACCGGATTTTCCAATATCGCAGAGAAGTCGGGTTCGTGTTTCAGGACTTCAAGCTGCTTCCGGATCTTACCGTGTACGACAACGTGAGCCTCCCCTTGGAAATCCGAAAGATGTCACAATCCGAAGTGGATTTCCGAGTAAAGGGCGTCTTGGCGTTAGTCGGGTTAGCAGATAGAGCGGACGATTTTCCCACGGTGTTATCGGGCGGAGAGCAACAGCGAGTGGCCATTGCTCGTTCTATTATCGGGAAGCCGGCACTTTTGCTTGCCGATGAGCCGACCGGAAATCTCGATAACCAAACGGCTCGCGATATCATGCAGCTCTTTCAGGAGATTCACGAAATGGGGACCACCGTTCTTATCGCGACTCACGATGAGACTCTAATGGAAGAATTCCCAGCGCGTGTAATAGAGCTTCAACGAGGTAAGGTCCAAGTCGATCGAGGAGGCAATACCTGATGGTAACCAACCGGGGAATTAGAAGAGTCATCACAGATTTTCAAAGGCATCCTTGGTTGCACGTCATCAGCATTTCAACTGTGACAGTGGCACTTGTGATTTTGGGCGGGTTTTTCCTTTGCTCTAGAAATTTTGATCACCTCGCGGAAAAAACGAGTCCGCAGCTCACGGGAACCCTCTACCTAAAGGAGGGGGTCACCGACATTCAAGTGGAAATGATAAAAGCCCGGGTCAGCTCGCTCAAGACCGTGATAAATGCGACGTATAAGAGCAAAAGCTCAGTTGTGCAGGAGCTTCAATCCTTTCTCGGGGGAATGGGAACGGAAACACTGCCGAGCTCCGAGCTTTTCCCGGATGTCATTGAGGTTCAGGTGAGGCCGGAAGTCGGGCCCGGGACCATACTCGCCCTGAAAGAAGAAATTGCGAAATACCCCGAGGTTGCGGAAGTTGATTTTTCAGAAGACTGGCTTGCCCAATATAGAAAAGTTCGCCATAGCATTGAGCTCTTCGGTTATCTTCTTTTGATCGCCATTCTAGTAGGCTGTTCTTTCATCATCGCGAACTTCATGGGAATGCGGCACCAATCCCGGAAGAATGAAATCGATATCATTCGTCTCATTGGAGGTCATCGCAACTTCATCCTGACCCCTTTCCTGTGGGAAGGTCTCATCGAGGGGATTGCTGGAGCATTCTTGGCGCTCATCGTGTTGTATTTCATGCGAGGGATGCTCTCGACTTTGATGTCGGTACACTGGACGAGTCTTCTTGGAATTCGCGAGTGGCTTTATCTTTCGTTCGGCCAGATCCTGGCATTAATTGCCATGGGGGTGGCGATGGCATTCGCAGGTGGTTTTACCGTTTTCTTGAGATTCCAAGAGAATCAAAAATGAAAATTGTTCTCCTTTGCCTCTTTTCTTCTCTGTGTGCTTTTGCCGCCACTTCTACTGACAATGGGAATAATCTTCAGCGCGCAAAGCAGCTGAAGGAATATCTTCAACGAGAAAAGCCCAAATTCGAAGAGCGGGAAACTCAGCGCCGCGGAATTCTGGAAGAGCTCGATCGGCTCAACCAGGGGCAAAACGCCGTACGCCAGCGCATAAATACGATTTCCCAAAATCAGCAAGAGCTTGAGATGGCACTTGGAAACCTCTCCATGGAGGTCGAGAAGCAAAAAGAGCAGGAGAAGGTCGAGAAAAAGCGGCTCGCCGGGCTCATGAAAATAGTTTACCGGGTGAAACAGGACGGTGTTTTCCGATTCCTCATAAATGGACAAGATTTGGGTGCGATTGCTAGCCGAATTCGAGTTCTCTATCACACGTTGAAGACTCACAGCGTTTTGACCCGGCAGATAGAGGAAAGGGCGGTTAGGCTCTCTGCCAGCGAGAAAAAACTTTCCTCCGCGCAAGTAGATGTTCAGGGACTTTTAAGCGAGCTCAAAGAACAAGAGGAGCTTTTGGATGGAATCCTGCAGAAGAAGCATTTCATTTTGAAGAACCTGAATCAACGGCAAGCGGGCTTTCAGGTGGCCATGAAAGAATATAAGCAGGTCTCTGGCCAGCTCACTAAAATGTTCGATAATTTTGAGTCAATGCGCGAAGGAGATGGGTTCTTCCCGAATCGAGGAAGCCTTCCCTTGCCCGTCGAGCTGGGCCACATTGTGAAAAATTTCGGACGCTCGGTCCATAAAAATTTCCATACAGTCACTTATCAAAAAGGCGTTGAAATTGAGGCTGAGCATAATACTCCGGTAACGGCGATTCTTCCCGGTGTCGTAGAATATGAAGGATGGGTCAAAGGCCTGGGAAACATCTTGATCGTCCATCATGGCGGGGGCTTTTACTCACTCAGTGCCCATCTCTTTAAGAGTCTGAAAACTCAAGGCGGGAAAGTCCAGCAGGGCGAGACTATCGGTTATGTGGGCGATACCGGAAGCAGTGAGAAGCCTTCCCTTTATTTTGAGATCCGCGAAAATGGAAAAGCGGTCGACCCACTTATGTATTTCTCTCCGCAAGCTCTTGCAAGCTTGAACTAATTCGGAAGCGTTCCTGCGCGGTATCCGCGAGAACTTCATTGCAAGCGGCTACAATTCCCTGTGCATCAATTCCGTGAAGGTGGAAAATATCCCGCGTGGTTCCGGACTTTGAGGTCTTGCGAATCGCAAGCGCCTTTTGCTTCACTCCGACAATGGACCCAATGTTATCGAGAAGGCCAGGCTCGCCGTCATGAACGGAGACTATGGGAACCCTCGCTCCCTGCACGGCATACCATTCGGGGGTATTGGAGATTTCCCCCTTTAGAAAAAGATCACCGGAGACTCCTAGGCCCTCTTTCAAGTGCTTGAAGTTGTCGTGGTAACCATAATTTCCCAGGAGCAAATCTGTATTCGTCACCACAAATACGTTTGCCAAGATCCCTTTCTCCGCCAATTGGTCAGACGCCTTAATTGCTTCCCCAATTAGAGCCCCCATGGCAAAGATATGAACGGCATTATCGCCCGGCACATAGTCCGGATTATTTCGGTGATCGATGAGGGGATATGCCCCTGCCAGGACCTCTTCTCGAATGACCGCGAAAATCTCGTCGTCTCCCAGGCCTGAAAAGCGCATCTGCCGCTTCAGGCGATCAAGGAAGTCTTTTTGCGTAAGTCCTTTGGTAACGCCCCGGATGAGGGTAGCTTCGCGATCCGCGTCTTCACCAGTGAAATGGCGACGGAGCATATCCGCTAAAATCCACTCAAGCTCCTTCGCGAAGGCTGGCTCCCAAGTCACGCAATTAGGAATTTGAAAGTCCGACTTCCAAGAATGCTGAGCGCCTTCCGACGATAGAGTGACTCCACTTGGAGTCCCAATCGTCGCGAAGGAAGAATGCCAGTAGAGATTATAATAAAACTGGTCGTGGGCTCGCTTGATGAAAAAATCGTAAATGGTCATGGCGGGGTAGAAGGGTATTCCGACCCAGTCCCGAAATTTACCAATGGATCCGGCGGCCGACATGCAGTTGCCTTCCGCAATCTCGAAGCGCAAATGGCCCGTGCGTTGATTCGTGTGAGGGACCACATCGGGCGCCTTTTGATCCTTCGCTCCATAAGCTAATTCAAAATCCTCTTGCTCGACGTCGCCGTAGAGCTTGCCGTTCATATTGGGGCTTGTATTGGTGGAGCTTCCCACGTCGGGTGCCATGGTCAAAAAGAATGGCGCCACCTTCTTCCACTCGTTTTCAGTTACCGTGAATTCTCCCTTTTGCCCCCCATCTCCTCGCGCCAATCGATCGAGCTTGGCTGCAACCTGCCCCCACATCCACTGGGTGTGGGCCATTGGAGCAAATTTCAAAGCGGTGATGCCGAGATCCGGAGGCCACTGAATCTTTTTAGCTTCCTCTTGGTAGTGCGCCCGCCGCTCCTTTACCGCTACAATATTAGCGTCGATGCCCTGGGTGAGGATTTGGCGGCGTGCGTTCAGAAACCTCTCCTCCTCACTTCCTTCCTCGAACTCCGAGAAAGGTTTATCGAGGGGGATCTCTAGCGCTCTTCCAATTTCATCTAGCTCCTCCGGTTCGGGGAGCGTGGAGTGATTGCCCGACATTGCCTGGCACTGAAGGCCGTTTCCCTTGATCGTATAGGCGACGATTAAGGTGGGATGACTTTTACTTTCCTTGGCCGTGGTCATCGCTTCAACGAGACTTTCGATGTCGTGGCCGGCAAGATTCAGATACGCCGCCTGCAGTTCTTCATCAGAGAGTTTTTTCAAGAAGGCTTTCAGTTTCGCGGACTTCTTTTCGAAAATAGCGCGAGTTTCTTTCGGATTGTTCGCTCCTAGTAAGGCCTGGAACTCGAAGTCGGTAAATTCTTCATCGAGCACTCGCTTGAACTCATCACCGCCGGGTTGGGCAAAAAGGCTTTCGCGCAATTTTCCGTGCTTGAGCTTTATGGCACGCCAGCCGTTGGCCTCTGCGATGCGAACAATGCGATCCGCATCCGAACCCCCCAGTGCTTTTTCATTGGAGATGCGTGTGCCGTCCAAATTTTGTCGGTTGTAGTCGACAATCCAAACCAAATTTTGAAGTTCGCGCTCGCCGGCGTCTGGCATGGCTTCGGCGAGAGACCCTTCACGAAATTCCGAGTCCCCCATGAGGCACCAGAACATTGGATTTTCATCGATCTCAAAACCGTGGTCTTTCGCGAAGGCATAACCCAACGACATATAAAGAGCGTTCACGGGGGGAATGCCGACCGAGCCCGAGGGAAAATAGCGATACCCGTCGGGATCCGCTTCTGCGTGGTACGATTGAAACACCGGCTCTCCTTCCGGAGAATAGTGCCTTAAATTGTGCATCACGCGTTCGCGCTCTTCAGCGGTAAAACGTGGGCCATCCTTGTGTCGGAAATTATGCAAAAGAAAATTGAACGCGTGATCCATTGGAGAGATGTGTGGTTTGCACGCAAAGTAATCTTCCGGCTGGCGAGTGACTAGGTGAATCGCTCCCAAAATGTGTTTCGAAGAGGCGCAAGCGGCCGGATGTCCGCCGACTTTTGGTTCGCCCTTATCCGTTGCCTCGCGATGATGGTTCGCGATGTCGATCATCCGAAGTGCCAAATAAAACGCGCGATCGCATATCCGATTTAACAATGCATAATCAAGTAATGGTTTTTTAGCTGTCGGCTTCTTCATTTCTCTCTTGGGGGGCGATGAAGGTTTGGAATTCGCGGTTGAACGCGAATTGCGTGAGGTCCGTAATTCGGTCGACATAAATTTTTCCCAACAAATGATCGCACTCGTGTTGAACCACGGTGGCGGCGAAGCCTTCCGCCACAAATTCCAGCTTCTCCCCCTTTTGATCTAGTGCCACGACCTGGATCTTATTCGGTCGGGTCACTTTTCCCCGCATGCCAGGAACGCTCAAACACCCCTCCCAAAAGGAGGAGGCCTCTTCTGTCAGGGGCTTAATCTCGGGGTTGATAAGGCATAGAACGCCGGGCTTTTTCGTCTCTTCAAAGTCCCAAAGCATTACGACTATCTGAATACTTTCATGTACTTGAGGGGCGGCTAAGCCGCGCCCATCGTACTCCACCATGGTTTCTATCATGTCCCGGATGAGAGTCTGGATCTCAGGCGAAGATAGCTTTTCGGCGGGAACCTTTTGAGCGAGTTGGCGAAGAACTGGGTGGCCCAGCACCGCGACTTTTCGGATAGCCATAGGACCCCATTAAATACTGTATTTCTTCAGATCTTCCAAGACTTTGCGTTTATTGAAGAGAGTAACCTTGGGCCCTTCTAACATCTGGTGGACGTCACGCGTGAAATAGCCGTTCGTGAAAAAAAATCCCTTCGTGCTTTGGACGCTTTTCACGAAATCCTTGAATTCGAGGAGCTCCGTCAATGTGATGTAGGGATGTTCTTCCGAGACCAATGAAAAGGCCAGAACGTAACTCCCATAGAAAAATTCATTCTGGCTCTCTCCAATCCAGAGAGTCTCGCGATCGCTATTCACAATCCGATCCTTGATCGTTACCTTGTTTTGCTTGCAGAGGCCTTCACCAAGTTTTTGAAGCTGCTCCAGAGAAACGCTCGCAAGCTCACCATCTTTGTCAGCGTCGTCTTCGGGTGGAACAAGGGAAGCATTTCCTGGCAGTTTTTGACGAGTCGCAAAAATCGCAAGCCCCAGTCCCACTGCAACGGCGAAACCCACGATAAAGAAGATACTAAACATAGGAGTTGTTGATTAC